>JAZRKY010000027.1:0-16301 GCA_045646585.1 Faecousia sp.
GCCTATAATATTATAGAAAAATGCCCAGAACAGATTCTCGTGGATATTCCTGATCGTAGCTCTGGATATACGTATAGCCGCCGCCACATCCCTGATGCTTCCCTTCATCAGAACGATATCCGCCGCATCGATGGCTATATCGGTCCCCGCTCCGATAGTAATGCCTATATCCGCCCTGGTAAGCGCAGGCGCATCATTGATACCGTCGCCAACCATCAAAACACACCTGCCCTGCTCCTGCAAACGGCGAATGGCCATCGCCTTTTCACCTGGTACAACGCCAGCAATAACTTCCTCTATTCCTGCATTGTTAGCTATCGCTTCCGCTGTACTAACATTATCGCCTGTGAGCATAACCACACGAAGTCCCATTCGCTTCATATGCCCGACAGCCTGAACGGAATCCGCCTTCAGCACATCAGCCACAGCAATAGCACCAAGGTATATTCCATCCTCGCCGGCAAAATAAAGGGGTGTTTTTCCTTGGGCTTTCAGTTCATTAAAAGCAGGAACAGCTATCCCCTTTTCTTGCATTAAGTCGCCGTTACCGCCAAAGTACAATTTACCGTCAATACTTGCGCTGACGCCCCGACCGGACAAGGTTGTATAATCCGTTGTAGATGGTATATTTCCGTTTTCAAGCTCCATAATGGCTTTAGCAAAGGGATGCTCAGATTGTGCTTCAAGAGCCTGTGCAACCTCAACGAGTTTTTCTTTCGACACACTGCCTGGTAGTATATCTGTTACAACAGGCGCGCCTCGGGTGAGTGTGCCGGTCTTATCCAATACAACCGTATCGACCTTATGCAGCTGCTCAAGGGCTTGGGCATTCTTAAACAAAACGCCCATAGACGCGCCTTTGCCTGTACCTACTAAAATGGCAACCGGCGTTGCAAGACCCAATGCACAGGGACAGGAAATCACAAGAACTGCAATCGCCGAGGTAAGGGCAAAAGAGAGTCCGCTATCAAAAAGCAACCAAACAAGAAAGGTAACAAGGGATATTCCCATAACCACAGGAACAAATACGCCTGCAATTTTATCCGCAAGCCGCGCTATCGGCGCTTTTGAGCCACCGGCTTCCTCTACAAGGCGAATAATCTGAGCAAGAGTTGTGTCCTCTCCTGTCTTTTTACATTCTATTTGGCAGTAACCGGCAGACACGAAGGTGCCTGCAATCAGCACATCGCCAACCGATTTCTCCACCGGAATACTCTCACCTGTAATTACGCTTTCATCGACAGTTACACTGCCGGACAGCAGAATTCCGTCAACAGGAATGCGATTGCCAGCCCGAAGAATAACAATGTTCCCCAGTGCGATTTCCTCAACAGATACTATTCTTACATCCTCGTCAAAAAGGACTTCCGCAGTCTTCGGCGCAAGGTCCATCAGCTTACGGATGGCATCGCCTGTTTTTCCCTTGGCTATGGATTCTAAGTATTTACCAACGGTAATAAGGGTTAATATCATCGCCGCAGACTCGAAATAAAGATTGTCTCTGTAATGTAAAACCTGCTCCCACTGTCCGCGACCCGAGAAATATGCCATAATCAGAAGAGAGATGATACTGTAAAGCAGAGATGCGCCGGAGCCAATCATAATCAGCGAGTCCATATTGGGAGATTTGTGCAAAAGCGCCTTACCGCCGCGATAGAAATAGCTTCGATTCAAATAGACAACAGGAAGGGTCAACAGCAGCTGTGTAAGGGCAAAGAGCATAGCATTTTCGTTTTCATACTGCCAACCGTGAATGCCAAGCATATGCCCCATCGTCAAATACATCAGCAAAGAAAGGAATATGAGCGAAACAACAATCCGAAAAAGAATGCCCTTGCTCTCATCCGATGAATTATTTTCGATTTTTCTGCCGGTACCCGGTACTGATGCGGCATAGCCTGCGCGCTCCACAGCCTGAATAATCTCATTTGTGCAATCCTGGGTCGCATTTACCGTCATTTTTCCGGCAAGCAAATTTACTTCTACGGTTTCTACGCCGGCAACAGCCTTTGTTACTGCTTCAACCCTGGCAGAGCAGGCTGCGCAGGTCATACCTTTTACATCAAACTTCAGCTGCATTTCAATTTTCCTCCTTTCGCTGTTGACTAACTGAAATATCTATGCTATTATACTACCACACAGTTTAGAAAAAACAAGTATGCACTTTTTTGTGCAGTACTATCCTTTTTGATAGTGGGTGATAAATAATGAACGAACAGCGCAACTGCCCGGTAGAAGCCACATTAGGCTTAATCGGCGGCAAATACAAAACGCTCATCTTATGGCATTTGGCTGAAACGAAAATGCGTTTTTCCCAGCTCCAGCGAGCAATCCCGAAAGCAACGCCCAAAATCCTGACGCAGCAGCTGCGTGAATTGGAAACAGAGGGACTTATTCACCGAGAAGTATTCCCTGTTATTCCACCAAAAGTCGAATATTCCCTTACAAATCTCGGCAAAAGCCTTATGCCCGTTTTGGTTTCTATGCGGGATTGGGGTGCAAGCTACCTTCGTAAAGCCAAAGAAATCGAACCCGGCTGTTTTATGATGCAAGGCTACCAAAATAAATAACAATTAGGAGAAAAATATGAAATTCAAGATTATATCTGACAGCACCTGCGACCTTTCCAAAGAACTTATCGAAAAATATGATATCGAAATTATGCCTCTTACCGTCATTAAAGGCGATCAGAATTATTCCGACGGTGTTGACATTACCACAGCCGACATTTTTGCCCACGTAGCATCCGGTGGTGATCTTTGCAGCACTGCTGCCTTAAATATCGAACAATACACAAATGTCTTCAGCCGCTATGCCAGTGAATATGACGGCATTGTGCATATTAATATCAGCTCTGGCTTTTCCTCCTGCTACCAAAACGCCTGTCTTGCCGCGGAGGAATTTGATAATGTTCGCGTTGTAGATTCTCTAAATCTTTCTACCGGCCAAGGTCTTGTTGTTTTGAAAGCCTGCGAGCTTGCCCAGACCTGCGAGAGCTTAGACGAAATAGTGGATAAGCTCAATGAGATCATACCCAAGGTAGAAGCCAGCTTTGTGTTGGACAGACTGGAATATATGGTCAAAGGTGGTCGTTGCTCCTCTGCCGCTGCCTTGGGCGCAAACCTTCTCGGTCTCAAGCCCTGTATTGAGGTAAAAGACGGAAAGATGTCTGTTGTCAAGAAATATCGTGGTAATTACAGCAAATGCCTTGCCACCTATGTAAAAGACAGGCTTGCAAACCGTGATGATCTTGACCGCTCCCACCTGTTTGTAACCAGAACGCCGGTTTCCGATGATTGTCTGAATGCTGTCAAGGATGCCGTCAACGAGCACGCCGACTTCAACAACATCTACTGGACCGAAGCCGGCTGCACCGTCTCTTGCCACTGCGGCCCCGGCACTTTAGGTGTACTTTTCATCAGAAAATGATAATAATCGCCGGCTTACCGGCGATTATTCATCTGTAAATGAGGTTAAATGATGGACTACCCTCTTATTTTGGACATAGCCCTTGAAATCGGCTATCAGCTCGCTATGTGTGGCGCAGAAACATACCGTATCGAAGAATCAATCAATCGCATTATCTCCGCCTATGGCGCGCAGGCTGAGGTATTTGCTATACCGAACTCTATGACAGTAACCATAACTACCCCTGACGGTAATAGCCTGACAAGACTGCGCCGTATTGGCTTCCACGGAAACGATATGGACACACTGGAAAGGTACAGTAACCTCAGCCGTAGGATCTGCCAGGAAATCCCGGAGCCAAATACGGCTGCCAAATGGTTAGAGGAAACGAAGCATAGCTGCAGAGCTTATCGTCTGCCTGTGTACCTTCTTGCCAATATGATTGCAGCCGGCGGCTTTTCCATTTTCTTCGGCGGAACAATTCCTGATGCTGTCATTTCTATGATTTGCGGTCTTGTGATCGGCGTTATCAGCCACCTAACCGAGAGGCTTCATATAAATCACTTCTTTGCTACAACCGCAACCTCTTTCTTTATGGCGCTTACCGCATATCTGTTTGGAAATTTAGGTTTTAATGCAGATATGGCTATCGTTGGCGCGCTTATGAAGCTTGTGCCGGGTCTGCTCTTTATAAACGCAATACGGGATATCATTTTCGGTGATACAAATTCCGGCATTAACCGTCTTGTGCAGGTCGTGCTGATTGCAGGCGCAATCGGTCTTGGAACAGGTTTTGCCCGCAGTTTGGTTTTCTCAGTATTTGGAGCGACAGCTGCCATTACACCGATGGTCTATAGTCCCATCGTCCAATGTATCGCAGCAGCTATTGGATGCGCAGGCTTTTGTATGCTGTTTAATATCCACGGTCGGGGTATGCTGCTATGTATCCTTGGCGGTACACTGGCTTGGGCCGTTTATCTACTGTCTGTATATCTCTTGAATCATTCGCTGACGGGATATTTTATTGCAACATTATTTGCCGCGGGCTATGCCGAAGCTATGGCTAGAATACGGCGCTTCCCTGCCATTACCTACCTGCTTGTGTCTATCTTACCTCTCACTCCCGGTGCGGGCATCTATTACACAACAAGCTACCTTGCTGATGGCAATATGGAAGGATTTATGGCAAAGGGTGCAGAGACCATCTCCATCGCCGGACTTATGGCGATCGGCATTATTATGGTCTCCACTATTGTACGAGGTACAACTGTTTGGAAACAAATGAAACATAATTAAAAAAGAAACCGAAGCCTGTTGGCTTCGGTTTCTTTTTGGAGCTGCTAGCCAGATTTGAACTGGCGACCTCATCCTTACCAAGGATGCGCTCTACCGGCTGAGCTATAGCAGCATTTCTCGCACACAGCTTCGCTATTATATCGCAGTGTGCAGAAAATGTCAATACCTAATTTGAATTATTCTGCGTTTTTTCGCAGTTCTTTTCTGCCCAGATAGGCAAGGCAGAAAAATGGTACGGTTTGTCACCA
Organism: Faecousia sp.; assembly: GCA_045646585.1. Taxonomy (GTDB): domain Bacteria; phylum Bacillota; class Clostridia; order Oscillospirales; family Oscillospiraceae; genus Faecousia. Next base: position 4,953 of record JAZRKY010000027.1, read on the forward strand.
ACCGAGAACCGCAATTCACAGGAAAAAAGGTGAATATCCTTTTCAGAAGATTGAGAACCGTACTTATGGTCGCCAACCAGCGGATAACCTCGGGACGAGAATTGCACGCGGATTTGGTGGCTGCGACCGGTGTGTAAACGCACCCGAACGAGGGATTGCCCTCCCCCTTCTATCGTCCAATAAGACAAGCGCGCGGGCTTGACACCGGTCCGCTGCCGTTTTACAACAAAAACCTTATTCTTTCGGCTATCCTTAAAAAGCAGGTCCTCCCAGTCGCCGGATTCCGGCGGGCAGCCCTCTATGAGTGCAACATATTCCTTTATAAACTCCCCTGCCTGGATTTGGCGAGAAAGGTCGGAAGCTGTTGCCTTATTGCAGGCGTAGACCATTAAGCCGCCCACGTTCTTATCCAATCTGTGTACAGTAAATATCTCTCCACCCAAAGCATTAGGCAAATCATGCTCCGAATCCATACCAACGGGCTTTAGACAAACAATTATGTTCCTATCCTGATGTAAAATTGATACCATAAGAATACACCCCATTTCATAGACGAAAAAGTAGGAAACTCAATTTTACACAAGGCAGTTTTATCTAATGACACGGACACGGAGAACACCGTTAATTGCAGAAATTTCTTTAATTGCCGCTTCCGGCGTGGGGTGATCCAAATCAAGCATTGTATAGGCATATTCACCGCGGCTGCGGTTAAGCATATCAGAGATATTAATATTTTCTTTTGCCATAGCAGTAGTAAACTGACTCAAGGTATTGGGAATGTTTCTGTGCAGAATGGTAATACGACCCGCCTTGGTGCAAACGCCCATATCACAGTTAGGATAGTTGACGGAGTTGATGATGTTACCGTTTTCCAGATAATTCATTACCTGGCGGACAGCCATTTTCGCACAGTTGTCCTCCGACTCCTCGGTAGACGCGCCTAAGTGAGGAATGGCAATTACACCGGGCATAGAGGCAGTTTTGTCGTTGGGAAAATCCGTTACATAGGAGCGAACCTTGCCGCTATTGAGCGCTTCCTCCAAAGCATCGTCATCTACAAGCAAATCCCGGGCAAAGTTGAGAATTACCACGCCGTCCTTCATTTTCGAGAGGGCTTCCCGGTTAATCATATGGCGGGTATCGTCCAATAGCGGAACGTGCAGAGAGATAATATCGCAATTTTCGTAAATCTCCTCACGTGTCTTTACCCGGACAATGTGGCTGTCCAAATGCCAAGCCGCATCAATGGAAATATATGGGTCGCAGCCATAGACCTCCATACCCAGCTTCCGGGCTGCGTTGGCAAGAGGACCGCCGATAGCGCCAAGGCCAATAACGCCCAATTTTTTGCCGCGAATTTCGTGTCCTGCGAATTGAGCTTTCCCCTTTTCCACCTGTTTTGCAATATTCTCGGTACCAACAATAGACTGCACCCAGTTAATGCCGCCAACCACATCTCTGGCAGACAGCAGCATACCGCAAATGGACATTTCCACCACGCCATTGGCGTTGGCACCGGGGGTGTTAAACACCACAACTCCCTGTTCTGCGCACTTATCTAAAGGAATGTTATTCACACCTGCGCCGGCTCGGGCTACTGCAAGCAGACTATCCGGAAGTGTTAGCTCGTGCATCTGCGCGCTGCGGACCATAACCGCTTCCGCATTGGCAATATCTTCTGTTTTCTCGTAATCCTCTGTCCAGAGAGCTGTTCCCTTGGGGGAAATGGGGTTTAGATAATGAATTTTTCTCATTTTGGTCTCCTTAAGTGTGTGCTGCCTCAAATTCTGCCATAAACTCTACTAATTTCTCAACACCTTCGGTCGGCATTGCATTATAGATACTTGCCCGCATACCGCCAACGGTACGATGTCCCTTAAGATTTACAAAGCCTGCTTTTTCAGCCGCCTTGATAAATTCAGCATCCAGCGCCTCATCGCCGGTTACAAAGGGAACATTCATTAGGGAGCGGTCCTCTTTCCGCACAGTACCCTTAAATAGCTTGCTGTTATCTAAGAAGTTATACAAAATGGCTGCTTTCTTTTCGTTATAGACCTTCATAGCCTCCAGTCCGCCCATTTTCTTCAGCCATTTGAACACCTTGCCGCAGATATAAATGCCGTAAGCGGGAGGTGTATTATAGAGGGATTCATTATCTGCGTGAATCTTATATTGAAGCATTGTAGGCGTACCGGGAAGCACATCCTCAGAAATCAAATCCTCACGGATAATCACAATCACGACGCCCGCAGGACCGATATTTTTCTGCACACCGCCGTAGATAATACCGTATTTCGTTACATCAACCGGCTCAGACAGGAAACAGGAAGAAACATCAGAAACAAGCACTTTACCTTTGGTATTGGGTAGTGTCTTGAATTTTGTGCCATAGATGGTGTTATTTTCGCAGATATAAACATAATCTGCATCGTCAGAAATAGGTAAATCGCTGCAATCCGGGATATAGGAGAAGGTCTTATCGGCCGACGAAGCGATGGCATTGGCCTTACCAAATTTCTGCGCTTCCTGATAAGCTCTCTTTGCCCACTGACCGGTGATAATATAGTCAGCCACCTTATTTTTCATAAGGTTCATCGGCACCATCGCAAATTGCTGGTGTGCGCCACCCTGCAAAAACAAAACCTTGTAATTATCGGGAATATTCATTAAATCCCGCAAATCCTGCTGGGCTTCGTCAATGATTTTTTTGTATGCCTTGGAGCGATGGCTCATTTCCATCACAGACATACCTGTGCCCTGATAGTCCAGCATCTCGTTAGCCGCTTCTATCAGCACCTCTTCCGGTAATACCGCAGGACCTGCGGAAAAATTATAAACTCTTGCCATATTATCCTCTCCTATCTATTGAGCAGCTTATCAATGCTCCCGATATATAACTCGATATGTCTCTTTGCGCCAACGATGCGCTCACCCATAATGTAAACCAGTTCATAGTCCAGCACCGCGCCGTCAGCCTCTGCGCAAAATTCCTCAATGGGCGCGGCATCGGCAACACCACAACCGATAATACAGGGAACATCCGTATTTTCCCGAATAATTTTCACCGCATTTTGTACATCCTCCCGGCTTGTTTCTGCGCCGGTAACGATGTAAAGAAAGCCCTCTGCCGATTTGGCTATGGCAGGTATCCGCTGGGGAAGCTCCGGGGAAACCGTAGAAATCAAAGATAAACCATAGTTGCGGAATACCGCCTTAAATTCTTCTTGTTCCTCAAAAGGAACATCGTGGAGTACTACACCGGCAACGCCAGCTTCCTTGCAGCGTATGGCAAAATTCTCAATCCCCGGCGAATAGACCAAATTGGCGTAGCCGGTCAGAACAACAGGCGCCTTTGGTGAAATCTGCTTTGCAACCGACAATACATCGTCTGTAGTCGTTCCTGAAGATAAACCCCGAATGGAGGACTCCTGAATCACTGCATCCACAGCGGTGGGGTCAGAGAACGGAATACCAAGGAAGATGATATCCGCGCCGGCAGAAATGGAGGCTAAGGCTGCCTGCAGGGTTTCCTCGCAGGAGGGATCGCCGCAAGTAAAATAAGCAGCCAACGCCTTGCCGCGAGAGAAAGCAGACTCAAATTTACTCATAAATGACGCCTCCTTTATAGCGGGCGATTGCCGCGCAGTCCTTGTCGCCACGACCTGAAATAGTAATGACGATAATTTTGTCCTTATCCATCGTGGGCGCCAATTTCATAGCATACGCCACAGCGTGAGAGGACTCAATAGCGGGGATAATGCCCTCAGTACGGGAAAGATACTCAAAGGCTTCTACAGCTTCATCGTCGGTAACGGGCACATATTTCGCCCGTCCGGCATCGTAGAGACCTGCGTGTTCAGGTCCAATACCCGGATAATCAAGACCGGCAGAAATGGAATAAACAGGCGCAATCTGTCCATCCTGATTCTGACAGAAATAGGATTTCATACCGTGGAAAATGCCTATTTCGCCGGTAGAAACGGTTGCTGCGGTTTCCAATGTATCAATTCCCCTGCCGGCTGCTTCACAGCCAATGAGCTGCACGGATGGGTCGTCAATAAAATGATAGAAAGTGCCGATTGCGTTGGAGCCGCCGCCTACACAGGCGATAACCGCATCGGGAAGCCGACCTTCCGCTACCATAATTTGTTCCTTGATCTCTTTGGAAATAACCGCCTGAAAGTCTCTGACAATCACAGGGAACGGATGGGGTCCAACCGTTGAGCCAATGCAGTAGTGGGTATCCTTTACGCATCTACCCCAGGCGCACATAGCTTCTGAAACAGCATCCTTGAGGGTGCCGGTGCCACTGGTAACTGATACAACCTTTGCGCCAAGGAGCTCCATCTTATACACATTCAGCGCTTGCCGTTCAATGTCCTCTTTGCCCATATAAACGGTGCATTCCATATCCAAAAGGGCTGCCGCAGTGGCAGACGCCACGCCGTGCTGACCAGCGCCGGTCTCCGCGATCAGCTTGGTTTTGCCCATTTTTTTGGCAAGGAGCGCCTGCCCCAACACATTGTTGATTTTATGGGCACCGGTATGGTTCATATCCTCTCGCTTCAGGTAAATCTTTGCCCCAGCCAGCTCTCGGGTCAGCTTTTTGGCAAAGTAGAGCCGAGAGGGTCTGCCGGCATAGTCGTTAAAGAGCTGGGCAAGCTCCGCTTGAAAGGCAGGGGCGTTTTTATAGTAATCGTATGCTTTTGTCAGTTCCTCCAGAGCGCCCATCAGGGCTTCCGGCACATACTGACCGCCGTGAATACCAAATCTACCGTTGCTTTCCATAATGACCTCCAAAAACCGTTCTGCCAAAAGTAAACGCCCTTGACAGACAAAATTTCTGCCAAGGACGAATAAAAACTTATCCGCGGTGCCACCTTGATTTACAGCCATAGCTGTACACTTTTTAGGATACCAACATATCCCTGGTAACTAACGCATACCTTCGCGTTGCAAATACTCGGCATTTGCCTTTCACTGCACCCTCCGCGGCCCATTTATCCGACCTGTTTTTTGCCCGGCTCTCAGCGCCCCGGACTCTCTGTGAAAGCATAATCGGCTTTACTCCCGCATCAACGGTTTTCTGTTGTAAGCATTATAGCACACACGCCATCAATGTCAATAGTCTTTCGTAAAAAAACTTCTGTTTTTGACAGAAAATCAGACCACTTGAATTTTGTAGTGCTTCAGCCAAAAGTTTACCTGCAGCATATAGGCGATTGTTTGGGGTTTTTTCATCAGCTGACCGTACCACGGCCAGAGCTGTTCACCCTCCAAAAGTTCATTAATTGCATCCCGGTTTACAATTTGAAAAATAGGTGCATTGTTATCTGTTAGCATCTCTTTCAGCGGAGCCGTAACCAGTTCCTCATATCTTGGGTCGTGGGTTTTGGGATAAGGATTCTTTTTCCGCCAGAGAATGGCATCCGGCAGATAACCCTGCATACTGTAACGGAGCAGTCCCTTTTCATACCCATTGTAATCCTTGTAAGACCAAGGTACACCATAAAGATATTCGGCAATCCGCCAGTCGCAGAACGGCACCCGCACCTCAAGCCCGCAGAACATACTCATTCTGTCCTTTCGATCCAAGAGGGTCTGCATAAACCAACGGTGATTTAGATTCACCATTTCCTTCATTCTCCGTTCATTTGGCAGAACACCCGGGAGAATATCACACTGATTGATGGTTGTCTGATAGGCATCCATCACATAAGCTTCAGGGTCAAGCTGTAAGCGAATTTCCGGTGACAGGAAGGTTGCGCGCCACGCTGTATTTTGCGCCCAAGGGAAGCCTCTCTTTGTCCGCACATCCGGGTCACGAAACCAAGGATAGCCACCAAAAATCTCATCGGCGCACTCCCCGGACAATGCAACCTTAACCTCCCTTTTAATATCCTTGCAGAACGCCAAAAGGGAAAAGTCAACATCAGCCATTCCTGGCAAATCCCGAGCAACGGTGGCATTTTCCAAATTCTCCACCAAATCCTCCGGGCGAAGGATTGTGCGATGGGGGTCTACACTTAGGACTTCCTCCATTATGGGGATATAATCGCTGTCTGAATTTGGCTGAAATTTCCCCGGCACAAAAAATTTGCGGTTATTTTCATAATCGAGAGAAAAGGTTGGAAGTCTCTCTCCCCTTCTCTTCATTTCTTCTGCGCACACAGAGGAAATCAGACTGGAGTCCAGACCACCTGACAAGAAGCACCCAATAGGCACATCTGAGACCATCTGTCTTTTAATAGCATCGGTAACCAAATACCGCACGTGCTCCGCTGTTTCGGCAAAGCTTTCTTCGTGGGTTCTGTCCTTGAGATACCAGTATCGTTTCCAGTGAAAATGTCCATTTTCAAAAAAGCCACAGCAACCCGGCTCCAATTCCAGAATATCCCGAAACACACCGCTTCCGGGCATTCTCCCCGGTCCAAGAAGTAGAATTTCCGCAGCCCCCTGGGCATCCAGCCTTGCCTCTACACTCGGATATGACAAAATTGTCTTGATTTCTGAAGCGAACAAAATCCCTCCTCCGTAGAGCATATAATAAAGAGGCTTCACGCCAATTCGATCTCTGGCGAGAAACAATCTCTTGCTATGATGCTCCCAAACCGCAAAGGCGAAGATGCCATTTAGCTCCTCAAGGCACGCATCACCCCACTGTGCGTAGGCGCAAAGCACCACCTCGGTGTCGGAATGGGTAAGAAACTGATGCCCAAGCCTTTCCAAACGACTGCGAATAGAAGAGGTGTTGTATAGCTCTCCATTATAAGAAATGGTGTATGCTTTCTTCCCCAACTGTAAGGTCATTGGCTGTTTACCGCCCTCTATGTCAATAATCGCAAGTCGGCTGTGAAGCAAACAGCAAGGCGCATCTATATAGACCCCACACTCGTCAGGTCCGCGCCGTGTCATTGTTGCGAGCATTTTGTCTGTCTCGGGGATTTTAAGCCCCACCATACCGGCGATTGCACACATATACATCCCTTTCCTTTCGTGATTCATTCTATTATGCAGACAAAAAATTGTGCATAATTCTAAAATGGCTGCGGCAGAATATAGGGGGTGATAAAATGAAAAATGGAAAAGATGTACTTGGTTCTGTGATAAAAACCGCCCAGATGGGGCAGCTTGGTATTGATGCCGTACTGGAATATACCAAACAGCCTGAGCTGAAGGATGCCCTCCGTTCCCAAAAGCAGGAATACGATGCTATTGAAAAAGAAGCCATCAAAATTGCTGAGGAGAAAAAATGGGAGGTTAAGAATCTCAATCCTGCGGTGAAGGGTATGGCAATGATGTCTACCCGTATGCGTATTCGCGGAAAAGACCCGGATGCCACCATCGCCGCAATGATGATTCAGGGCAATACCAAGGGCAGTATCAAAACACTAAAAAATCTGCATAGATACCCGGAAACCACCGGCAGAATCTGCGCCATTTCCCAAAAGCTTTTAGATTGTGAAACAGACAATATCGTACAAATGCAGGGGTTTGTGTAACCCCTGCACACTTCTTTTCTTTTCGCATACCATAATGAAGAAAGGAGTGTGATGAAGTGGCGCAAGGCCAAATTCAGGTAAACGCCTATGCCAGTAACGCCAGGATACCCCTCAAGGATGTGGCCGTTACCATTACCGATGCCGGTGGTTCAGCCCTTGCTATGCGCCTTACAAACCGCAGCGGTCAGCTTGACGAGCCGGTAACCATTGATGTTCCCGACAGGTCAGAAAGTCTCAATCCAAATCCGGGAGTCATCCCCTATACAACCGTCAACCTTTATGCCAGAAAAGAAGACTACGAGGAGATTTTTGTCAGAAATTTACAGGTGTTCGCTGACACAATAACGGATCAGGATTTAGAGCTTATTCCTTTATCGGAATTCCCGGAAAGCTGGAATGAATCTGAAACCTTCCTGACACCCTCTCAGAACCTATAAGGAGGGGTAATATGCCGGTAGTAACACCCTTTGTTCCCCAATACATTACTGTACATTTAGGCTCACCAGCATCCAATGCAGCAAATGTAACCGTACCCTTTGCAGACTATGTAAAGAATGTAGCCTCCAGCGAAATCTATCCAACTTGGGATGAGGATGCCCTCAGGGCTAACATCCTTGCCATTGTCTCCTTTGCCCTTAATCGTGTTTACACAGAATTTTACCGCAGCCGCGGCTATGATTTTGACATTACCAACAACACGGCCTATGACCAGGCCTTTGTAAACGGTCGAAGCTATTTTAGTAATATTTCCCGGATTGTAGATGAACTGTTTAACGATTATCTCCGCCGTCCGGGCTTTGTAGAACCGCTGGCCGCAAAATTCTGTAACGGTACCACCGTAACCTGTCAGGGCTTAAGCCAATGGGGCAGCGAAAACTTAGCCCAGCAGGGCTATTCTTATGACCAGATTCTGCGCAGCTATTACGGTAATGTAGAGATTGTACCAAACGCCCCCATTCGGGGTATTATGTCCTCTTATCCGGGAACACCCCTACGAGTTGGTTCTACAGGACCAAATGTAGTGGTTTTGCAGGTTTCGCTCAACAGAATTGCCCAAAATTACCCTGCCATTCCAAAAATTCCCGCTGTTGATGGCATTTTTGGCAGTCGAACGGAAGCATCTGTTCGCGCCTTTCAGCAAATATTCAATTTATCCCCTGACGGCATAGTTGGACCCGCAACCTGGTATGCCATTGTCCGGCTCTATACTGCGGTTACTGAGCTTTCTGAGCTGCGCAGCCAAGGACAGCAGTTTTATGCCATCAACTGGAGTCCGCCAAATTCCTTGCAGGTAGGTGATTCCGGAGAAAAGGTGCGGCTGCTGCAATATATGCTGTCCATTCTCTCTGATTTCATATCCGGCATCCCACCCCTTGCCGTTGACGGAATCTATGGCAGCGGTACAAGAGCCGCCGTACAGGCAGCCCAGAGGCGATTTGGTCTGCCGGAAACAGGAATTGTCGACCCAACTACTTGGGATGTGATTTACGACCAATATGCAGGTATTGAAAACACAGCGCTGCGCAGCGGTGAGACCTTCCCGGGTATTTCTGCCCAGGCAATTCCTGCCCTCGCCCGTTCCGGGAACGGTGCAAACAGACAACGATATACCAGAACAACTACCCTCACCCAGTTCCCGGGCAGAGATTTGAGTATGGGAACACAGGACCCGGTTCGTCAGGAGGTGGTACGATGAAGCCAGGTGAATCCTTTGTCGGTCAGCCCGTCCGTTCCTTGCAGACGATGCTCCGCGTGATAGCCGAAGACGGCGGCTATATTCCCACAGTCGTGCCCGATGGTATTTACGGTCCGGGTACAATGAGTTCCGTTGCCGCCTTTCAGCGGTATCACGGCTTACCGGTAAGCGGCATTACCGATCAAGCTACCTGGGAAAAGGTGGTCGATGTCTATGAACCAGCCCTCATAAACATCGGGAAAACCGAACCGATAGAGATTCTATTTGAGCCTGGGCAGGTTTTCCGCCTTGGAGACTCAGGACCTTATCTGTATCTAACACAGAGTATCCTTATTTGGCTTGCCCTTGAAAACCTCACCATTCCCGAGCCAAATCACACCGGCATTTTGGACAGAGAAACCGCTGAAGCTCTCCGGGCATTCCAGCTTCTTTCCGGCCTACCGGAGACCGGCGAATTGGACAGAAATACCTGGAAAAACCTTTCCAAACAGTTCACCCTCAGCGCACATCATCATACCGCTGATTCCAATAGGTAAGAAAACTGAAATTCTTTCAGAAATTTTCATTTATTTAACAATTTAGGCTTGAATTGTAGAAAAATAAGGCATATAATAATATTTACGGCGAAATATCGGAGGACTATACTATGTTTATCAAGGATTGGAAGAAAGAAATACTTACCGTACCGAATCTACTTAGTCTTTTTAGGCTATTGCTGATTCCCGTGTATATGGCAATCTATCTGAGTGCCGAAACGCAGACAGACTACTATATCGCTGGCGCAATCCTTGCAGTGTCCTGTCTTACCGATATGATTGACGGCAAGATAGCCCGTCATTTTAATCTCATCACCACCGTCGGTAAGCTCTTAGACCCGGTTGCAGACAAGGCCACCCAGTTTACCTTAATTGTCTGCCTTGCCACCCGTTACCCGGTGCTGTTTTATGTAATTGCTCTGTTTGTAGTGAAAGAGGCCTTCCAGCTCTTTGCCGGCTACTGGCTCTACCGAAAGGGTAAAATTCTCAAGGGCGCATTGATTTCCGGCAAGATTTGCACCACAGTTCTGTTTTTGAGTCTGATTGCTATGGTTATTTACCCCACAATGACTGTTCGGCAGGTGGAAATCATTGCTGTTATCGACCTTATCTTTATGGTTATGGCCTTTACGGAATATGCCTTAGCCTATTTCAGCCGGAAAAACCATTTCCAAAATATTGACGAATAAGCAATTCCCCCGAAGGCGCGTCCTTCGGGGGAGTTTTATTTCTGATTCTTATTCTTCTGTGGTTTCCTCGATGCCTGCAAAGAGAGGATTTTCCTCAGCTTCACCGATAGTCTTGCCTTCCATACAATCCTTGAACTGGTTGCCGGTCATCGTCTCCTTCTCTAATAGGAAAGCAACAACCGCCTCCAATTTCTCACGATTGTCTGTCAAAATGGTGCGGCAATGGTCGTAGGCCTTATCCATAAGGATTTTCACCTCATCGTCGATTGTGCCGGCAACCTTTTCAGAATAGCTCTTGGTCTTCTCAAAATCCCGACCGATAAACAGTTCATCACCGCCGGTATAGGAAATGGTACCTAAATTCTCGCACATTCCGTAACGACCAACCATATCCCGCGCCAGCTTGGAAGCACGGTCAATGTCATTCGATGCGCCTGTGGAAATGTCGCCAAGGCAGATAGCTTCAGCAACACGACCGCCCAGCAGACCTACAATCTGCTCATACATTTCGTTGCGGGTCAAATGGTCACTGTCCTCCTTGGGCAGATACCAGGTAGCACCCAAGCTGCGACCTCTGGGAATAATGGTAATTTGATGCACAGGGTCGTGAGTGGGCAGGAAATACATAGCCACTGCGTGTCCGGCCTCGTGATATGCAGTGATTTTCTGGTCCTTCTTAAGGCGAATGCGGCTGCGTTTTTCAGGACCTGCCATCACCTTCATCATCGCCTCATTCATATCCGACATTGTGATAACAGGGCGGTTATCCCGAGCTGCCAAAATGGCGGCCTCGTTCATCAGGTTGCTTAAATCCGCGCCGGTAAAGCCGGAGGTAGCCAGAGCCACAGTCTTCAAGTCCACAGCGGCATCCAGTTTCTTGCCCTTAGCGTGAACCTTCAGGATCTGCTCACGGCCCTTGGCATCGG
>JAZRKY010000028.1:0-2994 GCA_045646585.1 Faecousia sp.
CCCAATGTGGGAAAATCCAGTCTGCTCAACGCCATCGCAGGCTACGACCGGGTTATTGTTACGGATATCCCCGGAACGACCCGGGATACGGTGGAGGAAACGGTTATGCTGGGGAAAACCCGTCTGCGCCTTGTGGATACCGCAGGCATTCGGCAGACAGGTGATGCCATTGAGGCGATGGGTATCGCCCGGTCAAGGCAGGCTTTGGAGAGCGCCGGCCTTGTGCTGTTCGTCTGCGACGGCTCTGCGCCGCTGACGGAGGAGGACAAGGAAATCATTGCCCTGTGCGCAGATTCCCAAAACGCCGTTGCCCTTATCAATAAGCAGGATTTGGGCGCTAAGGTTCTTCCCTCTGACCTGCCCTTTATGTATGTCATTCCCTTCAGCGCAAAAACAGGCGAGGGTCTCCAGGCACTGGCGGATGTGGTGGAAATGCTGTTTGAGAACAACACCCCCTGCGACGGCTCTGTTTTAACCAACCCCCGACAGGTGGATGCCATCCGCCGAGCCTATGAAGCGATGCTTCGGGCTTTGCAGGCAATGCTGCTGAGCCAAACCCCCGACGCGGTGCTGACGGATATCGAAGAAGGGATGGAAGCGATGGGCGAGGTTACGGGAAACACAGTCCGGGAGGACATCACCGCCCGAATTTTTGAACGCTTTTGCGTAGGAAAGTGAAATATATGATTTATTTGGATAACTCCGCAACCACCAAGCCCTGCCCGGCGGCTGTGGATGCGATGACGAACGCCCTGTTGGATAATTGGGGCAATCCCAGCTCCTTATATCAGTTCGGGCTGAGCGCGGCAGATATGCTGCGGGATTCCCGAAACAAGGTAGCAAGCGCCCTTGGCGCAGAGCCAAACCGTGTCTTTTTCACCTCCGGCGGTACAGAGGCGGATAACTGGGCGGTTTTTGGCAGTGTTCGCAAAATGGGACGCCGGGGCAAGCACATTATCACCACCGCCATTGAGCACCCCGCCGTTCTCAACTGCTTCAAAAAGCTCCAGGAGGACGGCTTTGAGGTTACCTACCTCCAGCCGGACAGCGAGGGTGTTATCTCCTTGGAGAGCCTGAAAAACGCCCTGCGGAAGGATACCGTTTTCGTGTCCGTAATGATGGTCAACAGCGAAACCGGCGCAGTTATGCCCATTGAAAAAATGGCAAAGCTGACCCATCGCAGTTGCCCGGATGCCATTTTCCACACCGATGCGGTGCAAGGCTTTCTCAAAATCCGCTTTCAGGCAAAGACCCTTGGGGCAGACCTCATTAGCATTTCCTCCCACAAGGTTCACGGACCAAAAGGAGCGGGAGCGCTGTATATCAGCCCAAGGCTTAAATCCTTTCCGCCGCTGCATTACGGCGGTGGGCAGGAAAGCGGCTACCGAAGCGGCACAGAGGCAACCCCGGTTATTTTCGGCTTTGCCGCAGCCTGCGAGGAATGTAAAACTACATTTTTGCAGGATATTTCCCGGGAAAAGCAGCTGTTGGGCAGCTTAATCGACCGGCTTAGTGTTCTTCCCGGTCTTATCATTAACGGCGCGCATCACGCGCCCCACATTCTCTCTGTGGCAATTCCCGGACTTCCCACCCAAAACAGCATCAATATTTTGCAGGATGCAGGTATTTGTGTTTCTGCCGGCTCTGCCTGCGCAAAGGGGCATCGCAGCCACGTGCTTGTGGCTATGGATGTAGCGCCGGAAAACATTGACGGCACATTTCGCATTTCCATCTGCCGGGATACAACGGAAGAGGAGCTAAATAAGCTGGTATCCGTTATCCAAAACGAATTGCTCCCTCGAGCAAGATAAAAGAATAACGGGCGTGGAAAACCACGCCCGTTATTTTTATAGTTAGCTCTCCCAGCTTTTTAGCACCCTTTCCAGGGCAGAAATGCCGGAAAGGGTCAGCGCCTCGGTAACAACCGGGCTGTTTAGAAGTCCCTTTTCGATGCAATCGGCAATATGGGCCGCCTCATATTTTAGTTCGTACTTGCAGGGAAAGGCTGCCTTTTCCGGCTCTTTGCCGTTTATATAAAATACAGCCTCTCTTGCCTTCCAGTATTCGGGGATTTCGATATAGCCCTTTTCACCGTAAATACGCGCCGTATTGGCAAGGACAGCGCCGGTGCTGTTTTCTATAGAAAAGAGAATGTCCTTTTTCATTTTGCCGGAGAGTACATACTGCCATTCCCCGCCGCCTGCGTAAGCAGAGCAGACACCACCAAGGGTCTCTATCTCCCCAAAAAGCCACTGTAATAGCTGCACACCGTAAATCCCGCTGGACAGCAGCGTTCCACCGCCCAGCGCCTTATCAAACTGCCAGGTGTTATAACCGGCTGAAAAGCTCTGGCTCAGCTCTGCCATAAAAATCTTCCCCAATTCCCCGGCATCCAGCCGCCGTTTCACCTCTTGAATGGCAGGCAGAAATAGCATTTTCTGGGCTTCCATCAAAAATAAGCCTTTTTCCCTCGCCAGCGCAAACAAGAGCCGGGTGTCCTCTACCGTAGTGGTGCAGGGCTTTTCGCAGATTACGTGCTTTCCTGCCTCTAACGCCATTTTTGCCAAGGGGTAGTGCTGGGAATTTACCGCAGAAATATAGACGATATTTATATTTTCATCTGCCAGCAGCACTTCGTGGCTGCCGTAGGCGGTGGGGATATTCCACGCCTCGGCCTTCTCCTGCGCCTTTTGAAGCGTCCGCGAGGAAACAGCCACAATCTCCCCTGCTCCAGCCTCACGCACAGCCGCAATAAATCGGGGCGCGATGGAGGATGTGCTTAAAATACCGTAACGAAGTTCAGTCATAATATCCTCTCCAGGCTTTGTTTTTCGTTAGCAGGAGGAAATCATAATATCAATGATTTCCCGATCTGTATCCACCATTCCGTTTCGGGCGACCCGACCTACATTACGGATGGTATTTTCCACGCCCTTGGTAACGATGCCATCACCGCCCAAAAATTCCATTCCCTGCATCTGCATCTGCCAGCCC
>JAZRKY010000029.1:0-2047 GCA_045646585.1 Faecousia sp.
CAAGCCGTAGCTGAGCCAATTGCCGGCAGAAAACAGCGCCACAATATAGACGATGAGCATCAAAAGCTTCGTCCGGGGATCCATCTTGTGGATAGGAGATCTTCCGGGGAAATACTGACCGAGGGTAATGTCTTTTAGCATATTATTTCCCCTCCTTTAAGCGAAGAAGGGTCTGCACAGCCTGCTCCGTAGAATATACCGCCGGTACATTAACGCCTAATTTTTGCAGCTCCAAAAATACTCTCGTTACATCGGGAATATCCAGACCCATATCCAGCAGCTCCCGGGCGCGGGCAAAGACTTCTTCGGGTGTACCGTCCATAGCCAGCTTACTGCCGTTTAGCACCAGCAGGCGGTCTGTCAGCCGCGCCACATCGTTCATAGAATGACTGACCATAATCACCGTTGCGTTTTTGGCGCGGCGGTAGGCATCAATGTTGCGCAGGATTTCCTCCCTGCCCTCCGGGTCAAGACCTGCGGCAGGCTCGTCTAATATCAGCACCTCCGGCTCCATCGCAATCACACCGGCAATGGCTACCCGGCGTTTTTGTCCGCCAGAAAGGTCAAAGGGAGATACCTGCATCTGCTCCTGGGTAATGCCCACAAAGCCGGCAGCTTCCCGCACACGGCGGTCAATCTCCTCAGGGGAAAGTCGCATATTCTTAGGACCAAAGGCAATATCCTTATAAACCGTTTCCTCAAAAAGCTGATACTCCGGGTACTGGAATACCAAGCCTACCCGAAAACGCGCCTGGCGGGTGGTTGCCTTGTCTGTCCAAATGTCCGTTCCGTCCAGTAGTATCTTGCCGGATGTAGGCTTCAGAAGTCCGTTTAGCTGCTGAATGAGCGTGCTTTTGCCCGAGCCGGTGTGGCCGATAATGCCAACAAACTCGCCCCGTTCAATAGAAAAGGAAACGCCGTCGAGGGCTGTATGCTCCCAGGGCGTACCTTGGCTGTAGATATATGTTAAGTTGTCAACCTGTATAATAGGCGCCACCTTATAATCCTCCTATGGGTCAGACCTTCTCCTGTAAAAAGCTAAAAAGTGTCTGCGCGCATTCTTTGGGGTCAAGCTCTGTTAAAGGCAGATTTGCCCCTTCTTTATTCAGTTCCCAGCAAAGCTCCACCGTCTCCGGCGCAGCAAGGCGAAGCGTATGAAGCTTCTCAACCTGAGAGAATACTTCCTGCGGTGTTCCGTCAAGGGCAACCTCCCCTTTGTCAAGAACAATGACCCGCTGGGCTTTTGCGGCTTCATCCATATGGTGGGTAATGAGCACCACCGTAATGCCCTTTTCCTTGTTCAGCCGGGCGACGGTTTCCACCACCTCCCGCCTGCCCTTGGGGTCAAGCATAGCCGTAGGCTCGTCCAAAACGATGCACTTAGGCTCCATCGCGATAACGCCTGCAATAGCGACCCGCTGTTTCTGTCCGCCGGAGAGCAAATGGGGGGCGTGTTCTTTGTATTCATACATTCCCACCTGCTTCAGAGCATCGTCAACACGGCAACGGATAACGGGGCTGGCAATTCCCAGATTCTCAGGACCAAACGCCACATCCTCTTCCACCACATTGGCAACAATCTGGTTATCCGGGTTTTGGAAAACCATACCCACATTTCTGCGGATGGCAATTTGCCGGTTTGGGTCAGAGGTATCCATACCGCAGACATAGACCTTTCCGCCACAGGGAAGGAGTATGGTATTAAAATGCTTGGCAAGGGTGGATTTTCCACAGCCGTTGCCCCCCAATACCGCCACAAAGCTGCCTTCCTCGATGGTAAGGTCAAGGCCTGTAAATACGGTAACGCCGGGCGTGTCCTCCACGCCCGGATAGGTATATGATAAATTTTCTACCGAAATGGCTGTATGCACGATTTATCCTCCTATGCTGAGTGGATTCATACCGCAATAGTCCCTCAGCACTTGTTTTATTCATCGGGTGTCCATCTGCCGGTTGCGCCGCAGGGCAGCACTCGCCCGCCGTTGGTTACGGGCAGACCTAACTCCCCTACCTCGGTATGTCCACCGTGGGTTGCACCAAACACTAC
>JAZRKY010000030.1:0-2648 GCA_045646585.1 Faecousia sp.
AATTCCTTAGGCAATTACAACCAGGTTCGCAAAATCTATAAAACCTCCCGCACCGTCTTTTTGGCGCTGGGCATTTTCAGCACAGCGGTGATGGTGCTGGGCTGCCGGTGGCTTGCGAATATGATGGAGCAGCCCGATGCCTGGGCGGCTATTTTGTGCCTTGCGCCCAGTGCGCTGTTTATGGGCATTATGTCTCCCAGCCGGGGCTTTTTCCAGGGGCAGGGCAATATGCGCCCTACCTCTCGCTCCCAAATGCTGGAGGCATTTGTTAAGCTGATTGTAGGTCTTGCGCTGGCATACTGCCTGATGCAGTTTACCGCCAAAGTCCACTTGGCAGCCGCCGGCGCTATATTGGGCGTAACGGTCAGCTGCGCCGTTTCTGCCGCATATCTTATTACCAAGCTGCAAAAGGCTTATAGAGTTCTTCCGGCAAGCACGGATACGCCTGAGAGCTTCGGCGCAACGGCAAAAGAACTGCTGAAGGTAGCCGTTCCCATTACCATCGGCTCTGCGGGCTTGCAGCTGCTTACGGTGGTGGAAACCGGTCTTTATATGGACCGTATCGTAGACCTTCTCAATACCAACCGCTACACAGGCGCAATCATCGACCTTCTGAGAGAGCAGGTAACAGCGGCTACCCCCGGCTTAACTGCCCAGCAGGTCAGTTCCCAGGTAGCGGCAAATCTGAAGGGTATCTACAATTTCGCCCAAACCATCTTTAATATGCCCTGCGCCTTCATCATTCCCATTGGCACAAGCGTTCTGCCTGCCATTACGGAGTATTTAACATTAAAAAAAGACCAGCAGGTGCGCGCCACGGAAGAATCTGCCGCAAGAATTACAGGTCTTATCTCTATGCCCTGCGCTGTCGGTCTTGTGGTTTTAGCAGAGCCGGTAATGGCGCTCCTTGGCGGCTACAGTGGGCTGAAACTTGCCCTTGCCGGTCAGCTGATGGGCTTGCTGGGTATGTGCATTTATGCCTATACCCTTATTCAGTACACCAATGTGGTGCTCCAGTCTCACGGCTATGCCCACGTGCCGGTGGTGAATATGCTCCTGTCCGGCGTTGTGAAGCTGGTAGTGGTCTATTTCTTAGCAGGCAACCCCGCCGTTGGCATTGTGGGCGTTCCTATCGGTACACTCCTTTGCTATGTGAGCATCGCCCTATTAAATTTGGCATCCATTCGCCGCTGCGTACCCCAAAAGCCAAAACTGCTTTCTAATCTCCTGCGACCGGCGCTGCCTGCGGCGGTGATGGGCGTAGCAGTTTGGGGCGCACTGTGGGCGCTGGAGAACATCCTGCACATTACCAGCCGGGTGATTCTCTGCGGCGCACCTATCTGCGTTGGCGCGGCTGTGTACCTTGTTATGGTGGTATTGACCCGGGCAATTACCAAAGAAGATTGCGCTTTGTTACCCAAAGGGGATAAAATTGCCAAAATGTTAAGGCTTTAAGGAAAAAAACCCTTGCAATTTCCACAATAATATGGTAATTTTAGGTTAGCTATTAAAAAAATAAGAGAGGTAAATTACTATGACTAAAGCTGAACTCATCGCTGCCGTAGCCGAGAAGGCCGGCCTGACTAAGAAGGACGCTGACCGCGTTGTTGCTGCTACTTTTGAGACTATCGCACAGGCTATGGCCAATGGCGATAAGGTCCAGATTTCCGGCTTCGGTATTTTCGATACCAAGAAGCGCGAAGCCCGCACCGGTCTGAATCCCCGTACCAAGGAGACCATCCAGATTCCTGCTACCACCCAGCCCGTATTCAAGGCAGGCAAGGCTCTGAAGGATCTCGTTTCCAAGTAATGCGTTTGGATAAGTACCTGAAGGTTTCCCGGCTCATTAAGCGCCGCACCGTCGCCAACGAGGCTTGCGACAATGGTCGTATCAGCGTTAACGGCAGAGTGGTTAAGGCCAGCTATGAGGTTAAGGTGGGCGACCGGCTTGAGATTTCTATGGGTCCTCGAACGGTATCTGTAGAGGTTGTTCAGGTGGCCGACAATGTCCGTAAAGACGATGCCGGTATGATGTACAAGGAAATATAAAAAGCCGCCTTCGGGCGGCTTTTTAGTTGATAATGTGGATAGTTGAAAGTGGAGATTGTAGGGGATGGGTTTCCCGTCCTGTCTTTTCACCCGTTGTAGGGGCGGCAACATCCTGTTGCGGTTCCCAGCGAATGTCCTTGGTCCTTGGTCATTCGACCTTCGTCCCCCACTGACCGCTGCCACTCGCTCAGGTTGCTCCTTCTGCCACTGGTAGCACTTTCTTCACTTCCCGCCCGCGGGCTGGGAAACCCAGCCCCTACATCTTTACCGATATATCGTAGGGGACGGGTCTCCCGTCCCGCCTCCTGCATTCTTTCCGCACCCCGTTCCGCCCCGCAAAAAACGCCTCTCCAAAACGGAGAGGCGTTTTTTATGTCTTAGATACCTGCCAGCTTTAGCAGCTCGGGAACCTTGGCTTCCCAGCCCAGCGCCATAATATGCACACCCTGGCAGTAGGGCTTACACTCCCGGATAATCTGGGCGGCAATTTCCACGCCGGTGATGCCTGCCTTTGCCCGTTCTTTATCGGCGGCAAGGGCATCAATCATATACTGCGGAACGTGGACGCCGGCTACATTGTTGTTCATAAACTTTGCCAT
>JAZRKY010000031.1:0-8370 GCA_045646585.1 Faecousia sp.
CACGCAGCAGTTTGCTGAGAACCTCCGACTTTTCGATGGTGACGGTGCCCACCAGCACCGGCTGGCCGGTGGCATGGTGCTTCAGAATGTCTTCGATCACCGCACGGAATTTGGCGGGCTCGTTCTTGTAGATCACGTCCGGGCAATCCTGACGGACCATGGGCAGGTGGGTGGGAATTTCCACCACATCCAGATGGTAGATCTCGCGGAATTCCGCTTCTTCCGTCATGGCGGTACCGGTCATACCGGAGAGCTTTTTGTACAGACGGAAGAAATTTTGGAAGGTGATGGTAGCAAGGGTTTTGCTCTCGCTGGCAACATCCACCTTCTCCTTGGCTTCGATGGCCTGATGGAGACCCTCGTTATAGCGCCTGCCGTACATTAAACGGCCGGTGAACTCGTCAACGATGATAATCTGACCGTCTTTTACCACATAGTCAATGTCCTTTTTCATAAGACCCCGGGCTTTCATCGCCTGGTTAATGTGGTGAGAGAGGGTGGCGTTTTCCGCGTCCGCAAGGTTTTCTACGCCGAAAAAGCGTTCGGCCTTTTCAATGCCCTTGGCGGTCAGCGATACGGAGCGAGCCTTTTCATCAACGAAATAGTCGCAATCGTAATCGTCGTGAACTTCCTTGTCCTCGGTTTTGGCAAAAACCTGCTTCCGCAGGGAAGACACAAAGCTGTCTGCCATCGCATAGAGCTTGGAGGACTCCTCGCCCTTGCCGGAAATAATCAGAGGGGTACGGGCTTCGTCAATGAGAATGGAGTCCACCTCGTCAACGATGGCAAAGGCGTGTCCCCGCTGGACAAGCTCCTGCTGATAAAGAGCCATATTGTCCCGCAGATAGTCAAAACCAAGCTCGTTATTGGTGCAGTAGGTGATGTCTGCCTTGTAAGACTCCCGCCGCTGGGCAGGGCTCATTCCCGGGATAACCAGACCGATGGTAAGACCCATATAGCGGTAGACCTTGCCCATCCACTCAGATTGGTACTTGGCAAGGTAATCGTTGACCGTAACCACGTGGACACCCTCGCCGGTGAGGGCGTTGAGGTAGCTGGGCAGAATAGCAACTAAGGTTTTGCCTTCGCCGGTTTTCATTTCGGCAATACGGCCCTGGTGCAAAACGATACCGCCCAGCAGCTGAACAGGGTAGGGGCGCATACCCAGTACCCGGTCGGCGGCTTCCCGAATGGCGGCAAAGGCCTCGGGGAGTAAATCGTCTAAGGTTTCGCCACCTGCCAAACGGGACTTAAATTCTGCGGTTTTGCCCCGCAGCTCTTCCTCAGAAAGCTGCTTGTAGGGTTCTTCTAAGGCAAGAATTTTATCCAAGGTGGGCTGGAGCTTTTTGATTTCCCGCTCGCTGCGGGTGCCGAATAATTTTGTGAAAAGACCCATAGGAATCTCCTTTAAGCAATATTTTATCCATTATAACACATCTTTCGGGAAAAATATAGAGGATTTATGAATTTCTCCGGGTTGTTTTTTCAGAATTGCCAAGAGAAATTCTTGCGCAACCAAAAAAATGTGGTACAATGAAGAAAAAAGGAGGCAGTAAAATGAGAAGCACCATTATTTCCACAGAAATCGGCTCTATTGCCAAAATTATCGGCGAGGAAAAAGCGGTTGAGAGCGTAGCGAAGGCCGGCTTTGACGCTTGGGATTTTTCTATGTTTTCTATGTGCAATTACCATTGGGGAGAGAGAAGATGCATCGAGAGCAACCATCCTCTGGCAGGGAAAAACTATGTGCAGTTTGCCCGGCAGTTGCGGAAAATCGGTGAGGACAACGGCATTTACTGCAATCAGGCCCATGCGCCCTTCCCGGTAGAGGACCCGGATATTCGTTCCAGCCTGAAAAGAGCCATTGAATGTACCGCAGAGGCGGGAGGGCATTTGTGCGTGATCCATCCCCAGAAAGATTATACTCCGGAGGAAAATGCAGAATATTATGGGGAGCTTTTGTCCTTTGCAAAGCAGCACGATGTGCGCATTGCCACGGAGAATATGTGGGGTTGGGATAAAGAGCAGAACCACGCGATTTTTGCCCCTTGCGGCACACCGGAGAGCTTCTGCGCCCATATTGATGCCGTAAATGATCCCTATTTTGTGGCTTGTTTGGATATTGGACACGCAGAAATGCGGGGACTTTCCACCAGCGCGGTGGAAATGATTCGAAAACTGGGAAACCGGCTGCAAGCGCTGCATATTCACGATAATGACAAGTGGCACGATTCTCACAAGCTGCCGTTTACTATGGATATTGATTTTACAGGCGTTGCGCAAGCGCTGAAAGAAATCGACTATCAAGGCGATTTTACCTTGGAAGCGGACCGGTATCTTGCCGGATGGGCGGAGGAAGATGTTTTCCGGGGTGTTCAGGAGATGGCAGAAGCAACACGGAAGTTTGCAGATATGTGTAAATAAACGGCTTTCATCATAGACGAGAGGATTTAGGGCGGTACGCCCATCCTCCCATCCATTCGCCAATAAACGGAAAGGAGGAAATGCTTTGAAATTGCCGGCGATTAAGAATAAAATAACCGCCCCGGATATGGCAAGGCGGTTGCTGCTTTCTTATCTTGTGGCGGTAACGGTAGAATTTTTCCTCCTGCCGGAAGAAATGCGGAACCTTACGGGCTTAGAGGGGCTTCGGGAAATGTCCCTTTTGCGGGTACTGTGGATAACGGCTTGTTTTTCGGTGTTTTTTACGGGAATTTCCTGCTATTTCCGCACAAAAATGCTGGAAAGATGGGCGTTTTTGCCGGTGTTTGGGCTTTTGAGTTATGGGGCGGTGGTATCCTCCGATGGGGATGCCTTTTTGGGGCTATGTCTGCTCATTTTGGCGGCGATGGTTGTTTACGGGCTTTGGGGCTGGAACAAAAGGCCGGAAATTTTGGGAAAAAGCCAAAAGACCCATTGGCTTTGGCCGGGGATAACCGGGCTTTTGGCAGTGGCGTTTTTCCTTATTGTGAGCATTTGGACAGTTGCCCGGGTCAAGAGTATGGCAACGCCCACTTTTGACTTTGGATTGTTTTCCCAGATGTTTCACTATATGAAAAAGACGGGGCTGCCCCTGACCACCCTGGAGCGGGATGGGCTGCTTTCCCACTTTGCGGTGCATATGTCGCCCATTTACTACCTGATGCTGCCTTTTTACGCCCTTATGCCTACGCCTGCGACCTTGCAGGTATTGCAGGCGGCGGTGCTGGCAAGCGGTGTGATTCCCCTGTATCTTATCGGTAAAAATCGGGGACTTTCCGGCTTTTGCCGGACGGCGGTTTGCGCTCTGCTGCTCCTATTGCCTGCCTATGCCGGCGGCACGGGCTATGATTTGCACGAAAATTGCTTTTTAACGCCTCTGATTCTCTGGCTGTTTTACGGCATCGAAAAAAAGAACATTCCCTTGACGGCTGTAGCGGCAATTCTTACCCTGATGGTCAAAGAGGATGCGGCCGTTTATGTGGCGGTAATTGGCCTTTATTTGCTGATAAAGGTACTTTTAAGACTGAAAAAGTTAGATATTTTCGGTTTTGTTACCGGCATCGCCTTGCTGGCGGTATCGCTCGTCTGGTTCTTTGCCGTTACCGGGTATTTATCAAAATACGGCGATGGGGTGATGACCTATCGCTACGATAATTTTATTTATGACGGCTCGGGGTCGCTGCTGACAGTGGTAAAGACAGTCATTATGAATCCGATGAAAGCCCTTTACGAGTGCGTTGACCCGAAAAAGCTGGAATTTAACAACTTAATGCTGTTGCCGCTATTATGCCTGCCGCTCATCACCCGGCGATATGAACGGTATGTGCTGCTGATTCCTTATGTACTGATTAACCTGATGTCTGATTATCAATATCAGCATAATATTTTCTTCCAGTACGCCTTTGGCTCTATCGCCTTTTTGATTTACCTGACGGCGGTGAATTTAGCGGATTTCCGGGCAGAAAAGGTGCGATTTGGGACGCTGTGTCTGGCGCTTTTGGTGGCAGGAAGCTGTTTTGTGGGGAGAATTATTCCCAAGGTCAGGCAGTATGGAGCGCTGGCTGTACAATATGAAGCTTATTACGACGGGATTCGGGAAGTGCTGGATACGGTGCCTGCGGACGCTTCTGTGGCAACAACTACCTTTTACACCACCTATTTATCCCAGCGGGATGTGATTTACGACATTCGCTATTGCTCTTGGGAACATTTATTGGAAACGGAATATGTGGTGCTGAATAAGTCCAGCGGCGATTATCAGAAATACGCCACCTACGGAGAAAATAACGGCTTTGACAATATCGTACGGTTGTTGGAGCGGAAAGGTTATGAACAGATAGTTGATTCGGGGAATGTGGTGATTTACAAAAAATGGATAGTTGATAATTGAGAGTTGATAATTTTAATCGTCGAGGACGCCGCCCCCTACAATCACCACCGATGGTGCAGTCTGAATCCGTCGGCTCTGCCGACACCTTAACTGTCAACTTTCCACTATCAACAATCAACGAAAAAAGCCGCCCGGTGGGCGGTTTTTTTATATATTCTCGTTTTTGACCAGGGCTTGGGGATTGTCCCAAAATAGCTTTTGGGCGTAATCTTCGCCGTATTTGTCTTGAATGTGAATGTAGCAATCCCGCAGAAGGGGGGGACGGCGGACGCCGTCGTGAGCATCGGAGGCCACAAAATGGGCTTTTTTCTCCTGCAGCAGCTTGTGGCACAGCTTTTTGTTCCGCAGGCCGGTTTTGCCCATCACACTGTCGGCATTAAGCTGTAAAAGGGCGCCCAGCTCCAATATTTTTCCGGTAAGCTCGGGGTCGTGATGGAAAGCGTCGCATCGCTCTGCGTGGGCAATAATGGGGACAATGCCACCGGCAACACATTCCCGAACGGCAGAGAGAATATGGGTAGAAAAGGCGGTGCTGGGGAATTCCAACAAAATATACCGGGAGTGATACATAGAAAGGAGCTTATGCGCTGCAAGCATTTCGGGGATATTTGACTGATAGCGAATTTCGCAGCCCAAATATACGGTCATCTGCGGCAGCTCCTTTTGAACAGCCTTGCGGAACAGGCAGAAGCGCTTGTAAAGCGTATCGGCATCCAGCTTGTGGGGGGCGCGGTAGTGGGGGGTTAGCACAATGGCGCGGGTGTTATTTTCCCGAGCCTGATGGACAAGGGAAAGGGCTTCCTGCATATCTTTTGCCCCATCGTCCACACCGGGCAGAATATGGGTGTGAATATCAAAAATTTTATACTGCTGGGTTTGCTTTTTCACAGGTAGCTTCCTTTCTTGTGTAATTTTTGACATTATAGCACAGATAGGAAAAAAAGACAAGGCAAAAGGCTTGCAATTCTTGTTTGCCTGTGGTAATATTTACTAAGAAAGTTATATTTCGGAGGTAGAAATATGAAAATGAAAAGCGTTTTGTCCATAATTTTGGTAATTTGTCTGCTGGCATCCGTTGTTTTCTGCGCACCTGCTCGGGCTACTGCGGCAGAGGCAGATTTGGAAAGCACTCAGGGTAGCGTAGAGCAGCTCCCCGATGGCGGCGAGAACGGCACTACTCCCGACGGCGGTGAGAACGGCACCACTCCCGACGGCGGCGAGAACAACACCACTCCCAATGGCGGCGACGAGACCAATACCGCTCCTGAGGGCGAAGGTGAAAAGAACTGGTTTGAAAAGTTGTTGGATATGCTGTTTGGTTGGGGAGAAACCGGCGCACCTTGGCAGGTTCGAGGCTTCCTGCAGGGCTTTGATAATCTGTGCGAGAGCAGCATAGATTTTGGCTTGAAAGCAAAGACCTTTGCCGGCAATACTTATTCTTTGATTAAGTACCTGATTGATGTGTTCACTAAATAAAAGTCGCGCACCGTGGAGGAAAGTACCACGGTGCGCTTTTTGTATACATGTATACAATTTCGCCTATTTTTTGAGAAGTGTCAAAAACCAAGGAATGAAGCCACTTTTCGCCGTTTCCCTAAAATGCAAATGGGAAAAAAATGGGAAGATTTTTCCTTTTGGGCGTGATATAATGGTAGCGTGGAAAGAGAAACAAGGGGCGTTGCGATGCAATGCTCCTTTTCCTTTCCCTAAAATCAAACAAAGGAGTTACCGTTATGACAAGAAAGCAATTTACATTTTATAGATCCTTCCACGAAAGCATTGGTTTGCTGCCAACGCAAAAAGAACAGCTGCAAGCCTACAAAGTTTTGTGCGAATACGCCCTGAATGGAAAACTGCCAAAACCGGGAGAACTAAAATCTTCCGTTTTTGCAGTTTTTTCTATTGCCCAACCTACGCTAAACGCAGCAATGAAGCGGTCAAAACGCATATTGAGCAGGGACAAGTTGCAGCAACAAGAAAAAGAAAAAGAAGAAGCGAAAGAGTAAAGTAAAGGTATAGACTAAGTTATAGTTATAGGTATAGGTATAGTTATAGGTTTAGTTATAGTTATAGTAAAAGCTATAGTAAAAATCATAGATGAATAAAAAGCTATAGTAACAGTAATAGTAAAGAAATTATAATGTGTGTTTGGATGTGGAAAAGCTGGGGAAACCCCTGTGGAAAAGTGCGGAATTCTCCACAGGTTATCCACAGGGGTTTTTGAGAATGTAGGGCCGTCCGTGCGGCAGGGGTAGAGGGCAGGTTTCGGACGAGCGGTGCTCGCCCCTCCAATCTTGAATTGTCAACTGTCAATTGTCAATTGTCCATTGCCAATTGTCTCGCGGCTTCTTCCCGCATTTTGTACTTTAAGATTTTGCCGGCAGCGTTCATTGGGAAGCTGTCTACGAAGCGGATATAGCGGGGTACCTTGTGCCGCGCCATACTGGCGGCGATATAGGCGGTCATTTCTTCCTCGGTGATGCTGCCTTTTTCCTTCAGGATAATGCAGGCCATAGCCTCTTCGCCGTACTTTTTATCCGGCACGCCGATGACCTGAACATCCTGCACACCGGGGTGGGTATAGATAAATTCCTCGATTTCCTTGGGGTAGATATTCTCACCGCCCCGGATAATCATATCCTTTAATCTGCCGGTAATTTTATAGCAGCCGTTTTCGTCCTTGCAGGCCAAATCGCCGGAGTGGAGCCAGCCCTCGGCGTCCACCGTATCCCGGGTGGCTTCGGGCATTTTGTAATAGCCCTTCATTGTGTTGTAGCCGCGAGAGCAGAATTCGCCGTTTTCGCCCACGCCCACCTCTTCGCCTGTTTCCGGGTTAATGATTTTACACTGGACATAGGGGAAGGCGTAGCCTACGGTATCGCACCGCTCATCTATAGAATCTGTCCAGGCGGACATTGTGCTGCCGGGGGCAGATTCGGTCTGACCGTAGACGGAGACGATGCCCGTCATATTCATTTCATCCGGCCGGGCAGCTCGGCGCATCAGCTCCGGAGGACAGCCGGCGCCTGCCATAATGCCGGTACGCATATGGGAAAAGTCGGTTTTGCGATAGTCCGGGTGGTTGAACATTGCGATAAACATCGTGGGAACGCCGTTAAAGCAGGTAATTCGCTCCTGATGGATACAGGCAAGAGAGGATTTTGCGGAGAAATAGGGCATCGGACACATGGTTGTGCCGTGGGTTACGGAGGCGGTCATAGACAGCACCATACCGAAGCAGTGGAACATCGGCACTTGAATCATCATTCTGTCGGCGGTGGAAAGCCCCATGCGATCGCCGATGCACTTGCCGTTATTGACCACATTGTAGTGGGTGAGCATAACGCCCTTGGGGAAGCCTGTTGTGCCGGAGGTGTACTGCATATTGCACACATCGTCAGGCCGCACTGCGGCGGCAAGGCGGTGAATTTCCTCCAGCGGCACCATATTTGCCCGCTGCATCGCTTCCTCGAAGGTAAGGCTGCCCTTTTGCTTAAAGCCTACGGTGATGACATTTCTAAGAAATGGCAGCTTTTTGCAGTGGAGAGGCTCACCGGGCTTCGTTTGGGCAATTTCCGGGCAGAGGGTGTTGATAATTTCCTTGTAATTGG
This sequence comes from Faecousia sp., assembly GCA_045646585.1. Lineage (GTDB taxonomy): Bacteria > Bacillota > Clostridia > Oscillospirales > Oscillospiraceae > Faecousia. Next base: position 7,984 of record JAZRKY010000031.1, read on the forward strand.
AGTCTAAGCAGCTATCAATCATTACAAGGGTATGGGTATCCGACTGGCGGAGCAGGTACTCAGCCTCGTGGATTTTGTAGGCGGTGTTCACCGTTACCAGAACCGCGCCGATTTTGGTGGCTGCCCAGAAGGTGATATACCAGGCAGGCACATTGGTTGCCCAGATGGCTACCTTGCTGCCGGGCTTTACGCCCATAGAAACCAGCGCCCGGGCAAAATCGTCCACATCGTTACGGAACTGCCGGTAGGTGCGGGTATAGTCCAAGGTGGTATAGCGGAAGGCGTACTGGTCGGGAAATTCCTCTACCAAACGGTCCAGCACTTGGGGGAAGGTCAAATCAATGAGGGTGTCCTAAGTCGGAGGCCAAGCGGTCTTAGGAAGACAAT
>JAZRKY010000032.1:0-8119 GCA_045646585.1 Faecousia sp.
GGTGATGTTCATCAGATCCCAAATATCCTTAATCTGACCTGCTACGTTATCCACATATTCCTGGGGGGTAACGCCAGCAGCCTCCGCCTTTTCCTGGATTTTCTGACCGTGCTCGTCGGTGCCGGTCTGGAAATACACATCGTAGCCTGCCATCCGCTTATAGCGGGCGATGGCATCGGCCAATACAATCTCGTAAGTATTGCCGATGTGAGGCTTGGCAGAGGTATATGCGATTGCCGTAGAAATATAATAGGGTTTCTTTGCTGTCATATTCTTTCCTCCTCTAAAAATGAAGAATCGCCCTCAGGAAAACCCAAGGGCGATAAAATTTACCGCGGTACCACCTTGATTTGCGGCTTTCGCCGCCTCAAAACGCTTTAACGGGCGCACCCGAAAATGCCTACCTATCGACATTTCAGCTCCCAGACCATCTTCTACCTGCTTCCTGCGTACCCATTTCCACCAAAGTTAGGGCTCTCTGACCGATTCAGCAAATATACTCTTCTGTTCACAGCTTTTCATTTTTGCCATTATAGCCCGAAAACGGCAGTTTTGTCAACGATAATTTTCTCCGTGTTTCTGCATTGAAATGTAGGGGACGGGTTTCTGTCCCGCTATGCTCCTGTAGGGGTCGGCGTCCCCGACGACCCGCTATACCGCACCCCTGGCGCACCGTAGGGGCGAGCACCTCTCGTCCGCGCCGCACTCACAGCATCGCATAAACCTACAGCCTTCACGGACGGCCAATGGCCGCCCCTACATTTCTCTGTGCCCCCCCCCGCCACATCGTAGGGGCGGCAACCTGCCTCCTGCGGGCGATTCTTGAATCACCCCTACACTCTCCCTCTTACATTACTGTAGGGCGGGGGCAAGGTCGCCCCCTACAAAGTTGTACGATAGTGCAGTAAGCGGCGGGAGCAAGCCCCCGCCCTACACCTTTTTCCGGGTCAGCAGCAAAGCAACCGCTACCGCCGCCACGCCGGCAGTTAATTTTCCAATAATCACCGCCAGCAGTAGTTCCGGGGCAAAGCCGGCGGTAAAGCCTAAATGGTCGCCAAATACAAAGGCTGCCGATATGGCAAAAGCAAAATTTACCACTTTTCCCCGGTTATCCATATCCTTTACAAGACCAAAGGTTGCGATAGAATTGGCTAAACTGGCAATCAGCCCCGCCGCCGCCGTATCGTTAATGCCCAGCCGCTTTCCCAGCAGCATCAGCGGCTTGCGTAACACCCGGGTCAGCGCAAACACCAGCGGAAATGCGCCGGCTAACACAATAGCGATTTCCCCAACGGTGGCAAAGCCATCTTCAATGGGATTCATTCCGGGAATGAGCACAAAGCCCGTAAGCTGTTCCACAATGGCCGCCACCAGCCCTGCGGTAATGACCGCCACAACACCCTTACCGAAAAGGGTAAAGCCTTTAATCATCGCCTTTTCCGCTTTCCAAAGCCCCAAGGCAATCAGGGCTGCCAATAGCACAATGGGGATTAAGTTCCGCAGCACCGTCAGCACAGGATAGCCCGCCACAAGACCGCCTACCAAAATGCCCACAGGAATGGTTACAATGCCTGCCAGCGCCCCCTTGGCAAGAAAGGGTCTGTCCTCTTCCCGCAAAATGCCCAAGGCTACCGGGATAGTAAAAACAATGGTCGCGCCCAGCATAGAGCCGCAAATTACACCGCCTAAATCGGCAATGGTTTTATCTGCCGCCAGCTCCCTTGCCAGCGCACCGCCGCCCATATCGCAGGCAAGGATAGAGCCTGCAAACATAGCCGGGTCTGCCCCCAAAAAGGTATATACGGGTACCACCACCGGGCGAAGAAGGCTTGCCAGCACCGGGGAAAAGGCGATAATACCCACCATTGCCAGCGCCAGCGAGCCCATCGCCAAAATGCCCTCTTCAAACTGCTTGCCAAGACCGATGCGGTTGCCGAAAATCCGATCCAGCGCGCCCAGCAGGGCAAAAAACGCCATTACAGCGATAAGGATACTATGGGCCGACATTTCTTCCCTCCTGGTCGATAATCGCCACCACTGCCGCGTCCACAGGGGCTTCCATACAAAAGCGGGATGCCACTGTGCCGGTTACAAGGAGCACTCTGTCTCCGTCTCCTGCCCCCACGTGGTCAGCCGCCACAATTTCCCCTGCATCTGTTTTTACCACAAGGAAGGTCTGTCCCATCAGGCAATTTGCCTTACGGGTGGACCATACAGCCCCGGTTACTGTTCCTAAAGTCAATCCAATCCCTCCAGTATTTCCCGCGCCAAGGGGGTCAGCACCGCCCCCGGGGCAGGTCGTTTGCCGGTCTGCCGCAGCTTTTCTGCTTCCGTGGCAGTAACCAGCCGTTTTTGGGCACCGTCCACAAACAGTACGCCCCAGCTTTTCAGCTCCCGACGGCGGGAGGCAAGGCTTGCCGCCAATGCCCGGTTTTTTGGCGCTTCCGGCAGCCCGGGGGCGTATAAAATCACCGGCTTGCCTTGGGCAAGGGCTTGCAGCGCCGCCTCTTCCCGAAAACAAAGAAGCTGCCCTAAGGTCAACGAGCCGATAACCACCCCATCATAGGGTTCTTCCCCATAAGTCCACCCCAAATCACAAGGGGGCGGCGCGCCGATAAGCAGCGCCCTCATACAAGGATTCTCCCAAAATCGCCGGCAGAAAAGCCGCAGGCGTTGGCTTCGTCGTAGTCCAAATGCACCCGGGTCTGAAAATCGGGGCTGACCCGCACCACCGTATCACCGAACACCAAGGGGCGGTCTGTGTAGGTTTCCAGGCGCACCACCTGCTTATCCCGCACCCCAAAGCGGGCTGCATCCTCCGGGGTCATATGAATATGCCGCTGGGCGGCAATCACACCCCGGGGAATTGTGATTTCTCCTTTTTCCCCCCGAAGGGTAATTCCCGGCGTATCTTTCACAAGTCCCGACAGCCGCACCGGGGGCTTAACCCCCAAAACCTTTCCGTCAGATAAGGAGATTTCCACCTGGGCTTCCCCTCTTTCAGGACCTAAAACCGCCACATTTTCAAATTTTCCCTTTGGTCCTATGACCGTTACCCGTTCCTTTGCCAAAAACTGCCCCGGCTGGGAAAGCTCCCGGGCAGGCGTTAAATCGCGTCCGAACAAAAGCTGCGCCTGTTCCTTTGTTACGTGTACGTGGCGGCCGGAGGCTTCCATTTCCACGCAAATCTTTCGCAGCACCTGTTGGCACAGGGCATCTAAGGCTTGTTCCTTCATTGTTTCACCTGCTTTTTGCTTTTTCTTCTATCATAAGAAGATAGAGAAAGCTGCTGAGTCTGTTCAGCGCTCGGATAATATCCGGCCTTGTGCAATTCCCCTCCCGGTCCCTAAAGGTTTGCACCGCCTGTAATTCCGCCCGACGGGCGGCGCACCGACATTTGTTTAACAGCAAAATCTTTTCGCCGTCTGTTGCCTGGGGCATAAAATGGGGAACGCCGTAATAATCCTGGGGAAAATGGCTGCGGGCGCGAAGCTGCTTTTCGTCCATTCCCCCAAGCTTTATTTCCTCTGCTTCCTTTTCCAGCACCTCTGATGCAATCAATTTACGGGCGGCATCCAGCGCATCCTGCAAGGAGGCAAGCCCTGTTTCCATTTGGGCACACAAAAGCTCTGCCTCAAGCGTGTCAATCGCGCCCCGGAAAAGAATCCGGGGATGGTCCTTTTTTACCAAGATATCGCCCCTTAAATGGGTCATATCCTCCGGTTTTTCCCGGAAAAAGCCCCCATTCAAAGTACGGTATTCCTCTACCTTCGCCTTTTCCGCCGGGAGAATTTCAATTCGCTCCCTGTGTAGAAAATCCCGGGCTTCGCTGGTAAGATTATCCCCTTTTCCTAAATAAAACACCCGGTTTCCGTCCCGATTGCGGATATTATCCCGGACATTTTCGGCAGTATAAAGCATTATTTTACGTTATTTGCAGGGGTGCTGCTCAGTCTGCCGTGGGGCAGGATGGCATCTACCTCTGTATGGGGGCGGGCGATGACGTGCACGGAGACCAGCTCCCCTACCTTTTCCGCCGCCGCAGCTCCCGCGTCGGTGGCTGCCTTTACTGCACCCACATCGCCCCGCACCATCACCGTTACCAAACCGCCGCCTACCTGTTCTTTACCTACCAGCTGGACATTTGCGGATTTTACCATCGCGTCTGCCGCTTCAATAGCGCCGATTAAGCCCTTGGTTTCAATCATACCTAAAGAATTTGTGTTCATAAGATACTTCCTTTCTTATTTCAGTCGTTCCAAAATTTTAGCCGCCAAAAGGTCTACTAAGGTCTCATCCACCGATACGGTAGGCTTTTCTTCCTGCTGCCAAGCCACCCGGCGGATATTGATAAGATCCATAGGAGAAATGTTATTGGACGAGCTGCTGCCGCCCACCGCGCCGCAGCCTAAAGTCAGCGCCGGGAACAGCCCTGTGGTTGCGCCGATGCCGCCCAATGCCGCAGGCGTATTGACCAAAAAGCGGGATACCGGGATTTGCCGGGCAAATTTCTCCACCACCCTTTCATCCTGGGCGTGCATAGCAAAGGTGTGCCCGCTTCCCTCGTGAATCAGCACTTCGATAGCCTTTTCCAGTACTGCGTCCTCGCTGTCCATCACGAAAAATGCCAGCACCGGGCAGAGCTTTTCCATAGAATAGGGGCGGGTAGGTCCTGCCTCCTGCTCCCGGGCAACCAGAATTTTGGCATCCTGCGGCACGGAAAAGCCCGCCCTTTCCGCCAGCTCCCGGGCCGTTCTTCCCACAATTTCGGGATTTAGCGCACCGCTTGGGCGGAACAGGTGCTTGGCAAGCAGTCCTGCCTCCTGAGTGCTCATAAAATAAAAGCCCATTTTGGAGGCTTCCGCTTTTACCTGGCTTTCCATAGCCTTTTCCACGATAATGCTCTGCTCGGAAGCACAAACTGTACCGTTATCAAAGGTTTTTGACCGCAAAATGCTCTCTAATGCCCGATGAACATCCGCCGTGTGGTGGATATAAACAGGTCCGTTGCCGGCGCCTACGCCGATAGCAGGCTTGCCGGAGGAATAAGCGGCTTTTACCATTCCCGGACCGCCGGTGGCAAGGATCAGCTTTACCTCCGGCGCGGTCATCAGCTCCTGGCAGCCTGCCATAGCCGCAATTGACAAGCAGCCAATGCTCCCCTTGGGCGCGCCCGCCTTTTCTGCCGCTTCACGGACAATTTCAGCGGCTCGCAGCGTGCAAAAAAGGGCTTTGGGATGGGGCGAAAAAACGATACTGTTGCCGGATTTCAGAGCAATAATCGCTTTATAGCATACCGTAGATGTGGGATTGGTGCTGGGAACAATGGCGGCAATCACACCCATAGGAACGCCTATCTCCCATAGCTTTTCCTTTTGATTGCGGCTTAATACGCCTACGGTTTTCATATCCCGCACCGCTTCCCAAACACGCCGGGATGCAAATTGATTTTTTGTGGTTTTATCCTCGGCGTTGCCAAAGCCTGTCTCCCGCACAGCCATATCCGCAAGGGCGCTACTTTCCTTATAAAAAGCATCGGCCATCGCCTGGGCAATTTTATCTAACTCCTGCTGGCTCATTTGGGCGAGGATTTTTTGGGCTTCTTCCGCCTGCCTTGCCAGTAATCTTGCTTCCTGCCGGGCTTTTAAGTCTTTATCCAGTTCCATTTATGCTCCTTTCGGATTGCCCGCTACCTCGGCTACCGCTGCGGCAAAGGCAGCGCAGGCCGCCTCGCAGGCAGATTGGGTGCCGGAGAGCAAGCCTCCGCCAAAATTCGTTTCGCTGGGGGGCGCATATAGCTTTTGCAGCTTCACATCGGCGGCTTTCATCGCCGCATCCAAGGCATACATACTCTCTAAGGGGGGCGCAATCAGGTAAGCTAAGGCTGTCCCCTCGGGAACACCGGCTTCTTTGGATAAAAATGCGCCGCTGCGGCTGACCGTATGGGCAAGATAGGGTACGCCCCCTGTTTCATCAAAACCGATTCTCTGCAGGGCAGACAGCGCCGCCTCCATACCGCTGCGCACCGCCCCGGGAGTTGCCCCTGCCAAAATACCGATAACCTCTCCTGCATTGGGGGTAGAGGCGTTCGCCGCGCCTGCATAAAAGCTGCGGCTGTAGCAAACCTGCACAGCGGCGGCTTTGGTAGCTTCATCTAAAGCGATATAGGTGGCATCGTCGCTGTCTGTGGTTAAAAGCCCCAAGGATGGGCAATCCTTCGGCGCGCCCAAGGCTTTGCACAGGCTGGGCGCGGCATTTGCCAAGTACCGCACCGCCAAAACTTTTACAGGAATCATTATTCTCCCTCCAAGTGAAGTCCTACGCCGGAAACCTTCTTTTGGAGAATTTTCCCGATAAGCTCTGCCACGTGCGCGCCGGCCTCGGCAGCCGGCGTGCCACCATCGTGGATGTTGGACACCACCGTTCGGGCAGACTCGCTGACCCCGGTATGGGGCTTATAGGTGATATAGGCGGACATACTTTTATCTGTTACGAGACCCGGTCGCTCGCCCACCAGTACGCAAACCACCTCACAGCCGGTAATATCCCCTACCGCATCGCCCGCGGCTACCCGGCAATAGCGGACAAGGAGGGTTTTTCCTGTTTCAATGCCCTGTATTTTAAGACCATCCTGAATTGCCATAGCGCAATCCATCGCATTAGCGAGAATTGCCGCTGAGGATAGTCCATCGCCAATGACAATCTGCACCTTTGGTTTTTGGGGCAGCTGAGAACGGATAATAGAAGCATTGTTCTCATCAAAACAGCGACCGAAATCCGGGCGGGTCAAATACATATCCTTGCTTTCGCACCGGGTTTTGACGGAAATTAAACCGTTTTTCTCCCCAAAATCCTCGGGAAGCTCTGAAAATACCGCATCCTGGGCTGCTGCGTGGTCTGCCCGGAAACGGAGCATCGTTAAGGTCTTATACCGGGGACCTGCCCGTCCGCAGCCCAATCTTGCAGGCGTCCGCAGCTTAAGATGCCGAAAAGCATCCCCGTCTGCCGCTTTTTCCACCAAATACAGCTTTCGCAAATCCAATTCCGACACATCAGAAACAAAATCCCCATCGTGAAAATGGCTCTCTTTCGCCTTAGGACCGGGATTTGCCGGTTTATAATCACTGCCCTTTACCATAGGCTCTACAGGCTGTTGGTTCAGCAGTTCCGCCACAAGGGCGCGCAATTCATCCTTATTCATACGCCCTCCTTAAAAAAGTAGTGCAGAGCCGTCGCCGGCTTTTTGTGTCAGCTTGCCGTTTTCCACAAAGCCCATTTTCTCAAGCCACTTTTGGAAAGGCGGAATGGCCGTTTTCCCTGTCAGTTCCCGGAGCGTTGCGGTCTCCCGGAAGCCGGTGGTTTGGTAATTGAGCATAATATCGTCGCCGTGAGGGATGCCCATAAAATAGTTACAGCCGGCAACGGTTAAAAGGGTGGCAAGATTTTCAATATCATTTTGGTCTGCTTTCATATGGTTGGTATAGCAGCAATCGCAGCCCATAGAAATGCCGGTGAGCTTGCCCATAAAGTGGTCCTCAAGACCTGCCCGGGTAACCTGCTTGGAATCGTAAAGGTACTCAGGACCGATAAAGCCCACCACCGTGTTGACGAGGAAGGGCGAAAAGTGCTTGGCAAAGCCGTAACACCGGGCTTCGCTCGTTACTTGGTCTGCGCCGTGATGGGCGGAACTACTCAGCTCCGACCCCTGCCCGGTTTCAAAGTACATTACATTGGGTCCTTCCGCTGTGCCGTACTGCAAAAGCAAGTCCTTTGCCTCCTGCAAAGTGGATGCCGTAAAACCGAATGCCTCGTTACCCTTTTGGCTGCCGGCGATGGACTGGAAAATAAGGTCTGCCGGCGCACCGTCCCGCACGGCTTTCATTTGGGCGGTAACGTGGGCAAGCACGCAAATTTGGGTGGGAATTTCCCAATGCTCCTGAATTTCCTTGAAACGGCGCAAAATCTTTCCCACCTGCTCCGGGGAATCGGTTACAGGGTTTAATAAAACCCAAGAGCTTGAGGGTGTTGCCGTAACCGAAAAAAAGGTGGTTCTTTTTGGCGGTGAAGGAAATGTGCGCACCTTTAAAAGCAAGGCAGGCGGGGATTTCTGCGCTCCCTG
>JAZRKY010000033.1:0-4488 GCA_045646585.1 Faecousia sp.
AACCACGCGTCTAACGCGTGGTTTTCTATATACAAAAAGGTCTATCGAGCCAAATGGCTGATAGACCTTTTTGTTATATACCTGTCATAGCTGCAAGGACATCTGTTTCAAGCTGCTGAATATGCCGCCGCTTTTCTAAACCTTCGTTAATGTCAATATCTACGAATTTTCCACCTTCTGTGCAGACAACCCGATTTGTCTTTCCCGAACGCAGTAGCTCCACTGCAAGATAGCCCATCTTGGTTGCATTCACCCTATCACGGGCAGTTGGTGTACCACCGCGCTGAATATGTCCAAGAACGGTAACCCGGGGGTCGAGATCCAATGCGTCTTTGATTTTGCCGGCAATCTCAGAGGCAGTGCCCGCGCCCTCGGCAACCACAATCATATAGTGGGTAAAGCCGTTAAAGCGAGCCTGGCGAATTTTCTCCACCACATCCCGGTTAAAGTCAATAGGGGATTCCGGCACCAAAACAGCGGTAGCGCCAACAGCCAGACCTACATACATAGCCAAGTAACCGGCGTTTCTGCCCATAACCTCAACAACAGAGCAGCGTTCGTGAGACTGCATCGTATCTCGCAGCCTGTCAATGCAGTCGATGGCGGTATTTGCAGCAGTATCGAAGCCGATGGAGTAATTGGTGCAATTTATGTCGTTATCAATGGTAGCAGGAATACAGGCAACATTGATTCCGTACTTGGATAGGGCGTGAGCGCCCCGGAAGGTGCCGTCGCCACCTATGGCGATTACACCGTCAAGACCCAGGAACTTGCAGGTAGAAGCGGCCTTCTTTTGACCTTCCTCGGTCATAAATTCCTTACTGCGGGCGGTGTAAAGCACTGTGCCGCCCCGATTGATAATGTGGGAAATTTTCTTTTCGTCCAAACGGATAACATCGCCGTGAATCAGACCGTTATAGCCGCGCAGAATGCCATAGCATTCAATGCCGTAATACATAGCGGTTCTGACAACGGAACGGACAGCCGCATTCATACCGGGCGCATCGCCGCCGCTGGTAAGTACACCGATTCTCTTTATACTCATAAAGACCTCCAAAAAAGAGAGATTTTAGATTATTATAGCGAAAATAAGGGAAAATGTAAAGGATTATCGTACGCGAAGCTCCCAAAAAGCCACTGCAGATGCAGCCGCAACATTGAGAGAGTCTACATTGTGCGCCATTGGAATGCGGACAGTGAAATCGGCATTGTCAATTACATTCTGCCCCAAGCCGTCGCCCTCAGTGCCGAGAACAATGGCAAGACGTTCTTCCTTGATAAGGGAAGGGTCATCAATGGAGACGTAATTATCCCGGAGCGCCATTGCAACCGTTTTGAAGCCTATTGGTTGCAAAAAGCGAGTTAAATCGTCATATTCATTCGGAATATATGCCCAAGGGATTTGAAAAACCGTACCCATACTGACACGAACTGCCCTGCGTACAAGGGGATCACAGCACTTCCTTGTAAGCAGAATTGCGTCCATTCCAAGGGCTGCGGCGCTGCGGAAGATTGCGCCGATATTGGTCGAATCCACAATGCCGTCCAGCACAGCAACCCGCCTTGCGTTCTTGCAAATTTCAGCGGCAGAAAGGGGAGAGGGGCGGTACATCGCGCACAGCACACCACGGGTAAGGGTGTAGCCGGTTAAGGATTCCAAAATTGAACGCTCAGCCGTGTAAACAGGAATGTCGCCGCAGCGGGAGATGATGGTCGCGGCGTCGCCGGTAATATGCTTTTTCTCCATCAGCAGCGAAACAGGAATACAGCCGGCAGCTAAAGCAAGAGAAATCACCTTAGGACTTTCCGCAATAAAGATACCTTTCTCAGGCTCAATTTTATGACGCAGCTGCGCCTCGGTCAGCTTAGAGAAGATGGCAAGGTCAGGAATGTTAATGTCGTTAATTTCGATGATAGGCATTTGATAAACCTCTAAACAGTAAAAATAGGAGCGGTACTATACGGATGTTTTAATAAGAAACAATCTTTAAGGAAACTCTGAACCGAGGGTAGGGTTGTCCTGACTGTATCAAAAATAGATATTGCAATCCCCCTAACGCAACAAAATAAAAATTTTGTTGCGTTTTTGGAATATATATGATAGAATATAGCTAACAAGGGTCTTATATAGCCCAATGTGGGTGTTTTTGCCCTTTTTCTTCAAGAATGATTCCAGGAGGTTCTCTATATGAAACGCTATGCCGATTGTCCGCAAATACTCCGTGATTTTCTTACTTATCACGAAACCATCAAAGGTCAATCTCAGCTTACTATCTCTGAATACTATTTGGATTTAAGAATGTTCCTGCGCTTTATGAAGCTGATGCGTAATGATATGCCCATCCATACACGGCTGGATGACATTGATATCCGTGATATTGATATTGCTTTTATCGCTTCTATTAAGACATCGGATATCTTTGACTTTCTCTCGTATCTTGCAAACGACAGAACAGCCAATCCTGATGCCGCTGTACCTGACTACGGCATCTCTGCATCCTCCAGAGCCAGAAAACTGTCTGCGCTGAAGTCCTTTTATAAGTATTTAACTGTGCGTACAAAGCAGCTTACAGATAACCCTGTAGCTGACCTGGAATACCCGAAATTGCGGAAAAGTCTGCCGAAATATCTGACATTAGAGCAATCTGCTGCTCTTCTGCAGGCTGCATCCGGGCCAAACCAAAAACGGGATCACGCAATTTTGATGATTTTCCTTAATTGCGGTATCCGCCGCAGCGAGCTGGTGGGCTTGAATCTTACCGATGTTTACGAGGATCGTCTCCGCGTGGTTGGTAAAGGCAACAAGGAGCGCTTTGTTTACTTTGGCACTCCCTGCCGGAAAGCCATTGACGCCTACCTCGTTGAACGCAACAAAAAAAACCTATCTGACAATCGGGCGCTGTTTGGTTCTCGGGATAATAATCGCATTGGTGTTACTGCGGTGCATCGCCTTGTAAAGAAATATCTACTGATGGCTGGGTTGGATGCAAGCAGCTTTTCTGCCCATAAGCTACGGCATACAGCAGCTACTATGATGCTCTCCGGCGGCGTGGATGTTAAGACTGTACAGGAGGGTTTGGGACACGAAAACTTGAACACCACCCAGATTTATACCCACATTGAAAATACGGAGTTAAAGCTTGCAGCCGAGGCCAATCCCCTATCTAAACTGAATTTTACCCAGGAGGATTGAATTACAAAGCCGTCTGTATGGCTTCTTTCAGGTTAGAAACAGGATAAATATGCAAATTTCCTGGAATTTGCAACTTTCCTGCGCAGGATTTCGGGATAATACAGGAATTAAACCCCAATCTTGTAACTTCTGACAGCCGCTGATTGATGTGAGAAACGCTGCGGATCTCCCCGGTTAAGCCCACTTCTCCAATGGCTGCCATACCGTCCGGCAGGGGCTTATCCAAATAGGAGGATGCAATCGCAAGGACAACCGGCAAATCCGCGCCAGGCTCGTCAATCTGCAAGCCACCAATAACATTGATGTAGGCATCCATCCCAGAAAGCTTCATACCCGCCTTTTTCTCTGCCACAGCCAGGAGCAAAACCGCACGGTTAAAGTTAAAGCCGTCAGCGGTTCTGCGGGGAACATTGGCAAAGGTTTTTGCAACCAATGCCTGCACCTCTGCCAGCACAGGGCGTGAGCCCTCCATTACGCAGGCAACACAGGTGCCGGATGCGCCGGCAGGCTTGCCTTCAAGGAGCATTTGCGAAGGGTTGGGAACTTCTGCAAGCCCTGTCTCCCCCATTTCAAATACGCCGATTTCATTGGTAGAGCCAAAACGGTTTTTGGCAGAGCGCAAAATACGGTAAGAGGTGTTGGCATCGCCCTCAAAGTAGAGAACGCAATCCACCATATGCTCCAGCACCTTAGGACCGGCGATTGCGCCATCCTTATTGATATGTCCTACCACAAAAACAGTAATTCCCTGCACTTTGGATAGCTGCATCATAGAGAGCGTGCAGTCCTTAACCTGAGAAACAGAGCCGGGAATGGAATCGTTGTTTTCGTTATAGAGCGTTTGGATGGAGTCGACAATCAAAATGTCGGGCTTTAATTCGTCTACAGCATCCATAATATCAGACAGGCGGGTTTCAGCCAAAATATAAAGTCCATCTGCGCAAACACCGATGCGCTCTGCCCGCATTTTAATCTGTTGCTCGCTTTCCTCGCCGGAGACATAAAGCACCTTCCGTCCGTCGCAAAGGCAGTTGCAAATTTGCAGCAGCAGCGTAGATTTGCCAATACCGGGCGCACCGCCAATCAGAACGAGAGAGCCTGCTACAGCGCCTCCGCCAAGCACACGGTCAAGTTCACCAAGACCTGTGGAAAAGCGGCTTCTGCCCTCATAGGAGACCTGACAGAGCTGCTTTGCGCTATTAGGCATAAAGGATTGACCGCTCCGTACAATCGGGGCGGGTTTTTCTATATGCTCTGTCATTGTATTCCAAGCGCCGCAGGCGGGACATTTCCCC
>JAZRKY010000034.1:0-5154 GCA_045646585.1 Faecousia sp.
CAGCGTGGACAACGCCCTGCTCGAGAAGGGCCATCTCCGCGACTTTCTTTACATCTACCGTTGCGGCAATATTACTGCCACAATGGCAGACAAAAACGCCAATTCTTTGCATCGTCTTACCTCCTTATCTGCGATATTTACGGAACGCCGCCATCAGTAGCTGCTGAGGTGTTTCCTCGTCCAAAAGGGCGGGTATTTCGTCGGATGTCAGCATAGACACGCCCTTTTGCCGAATCAGCACCTGCCGGGCAGCGTCCACCAACCTTCCGGGCTGCACCCCACGGGGACAGCGCTCAATGCAAGCAAAGCAGCCCAGGCATTTTTCGATGGAACGGGATGCCATCAAGGCTTCAATATCCCCGGATTGCACGAAACTGACAAACTGATGGGGCTTAATGTCCATTTCGTTATAGGACGGGCAGGAAGCGGAGCATTTGCCGCATTTCATACACTTTAAGGGGTTTACACCGCTGATAAGGCGGATTTCTTCGCACAAATTCATTCCGCATCCTCCTTTACACCCAAAGCCTCTGCCAAAAGCTCTGTAAAATACACCACCGGCAGCTCATTTGCCCGGTTTAAGTTATACTTGCACAGAGGGCAAGCCGTTACCAGGCAATCTGCCTGCATATCCTTTGCGCTCTTTCCAATTTTATGGCACAAATCGTCGGCCTTTTCCTTATCCTTAATGCTTATGTAACCACCGCAGCACTCGTTGCGATAAGGATAAACAACAGGCTCTGCGCCAAGTGCGCGGATAAAATCCTCCAAGATAGTGGGATTTTCCGGGTCGTCAAAACCAAGGACATTACTGGGTCTGAGAAGCAAACAGCCATAATATGCGCCAATCTTCCGCCCGGTGAGAGGCTTTACTACCTTTTCTTTCAAAACATCAAAGCCTACCCGATCCCGAAGCACCTCTAAAAAGTGCAGCACCTGGGTCTCACCCTTATAAGGTATTTCTAGCGCCATATAATTGTTGGCACGAAGCTGGACATCGGGTACATTCTTCATATCGTCATTTACCCGCTTGAGAACGTGGTAGCAGGCAGAGCATACTGCCACCAAATCCTGTTCTTTCTGCTTTGCCGCATCCAAAGCCCGAACACTGGGCAGCTTGCTGGCAATTTCGTCAGTACCCAAAGGATAAACGCCGCCACAGCACTGCCAAGTTTCCAGCTCCTCCAGTTCAAACCCCAGCGCCAAAGCGGAAGCTCTTGCCCAGCGGTCTAAGTCCTTTGCCTTATTTCGGAGTGTACATCCAGGATAGTAGCTATATTTCATAATCATCACCCTTATTCATAAGTCTTGTGATATATACCTTATCGCTTTTTGCCAATTATTTCGCTGGCATTCTGCGACTCTCTTTCAGTTAATTATTATAGATAAAAATTTATCAAATTGCAAGACCTGGCCCTATTTTTTACGGTTTTTTTCTTTCCTCTTGGCGCATTTTTTCCTAAAAATGTTATAAAACGGTATAAGGCTTTTCCCTTATACCGTTTTTTATCAAAATTGCATTGTGATATGAGGGATTCCCTCTTCCAAATATTCTGCGGAAACAGTCCGAAATCCTAACTTTTCATAAAAACCCTGCGCCTGCTTTTGGGCGTGGACAACAATTTTTCCGCAGGCAAATTTCTCCCGTATTACCGGGATTGCTTCCACCATCAACCGCCTTCCCAAGCCTTTGTTATGCGTCAAGGAAAGTACCCTTCCAATCTTCACGCCCTCTTCCGTTTTGTAGGCGCGCAAATACGCCACTACCCTGCCCTCTTCTTCTATAAAGCAGTGGAGCGCCTCATAATCCACGCCGTCGAAATCCTGACAGATTATTTTCTGTTCCAAGAGAAAAATCTCCGTCCGGGAACGCACGATTTCATATAACTGCCTTGTCGTCAGCTCATCAAAAAACTTTGCTTTCATCTCCAAAACGGTCGCTCCCTTCCTTTTGCAAAGTGTTCTTTCAGTCATTATAATATATGGTTTCAGGAAAATAAATAGCTTTTCTCTATTGAAAACGAGCATTTTGCAAAACCGTCTATCGTTGATTTTTGGAATTTAGGGTGCTATAATAGTCGCAACGACAAACCAAAAAGGAGATACCAATATGAACGAATACGAAGTTTTTATTGAGGACATCAATTCTTGCGGTGGCGAACAGTATGCAAAGAAAGAACTGCTTGAGGTGGAAGCAGACTGTCCTGAAAGCTATGTGAGGGCAAATGGCAGATTCCCCATTATTGACATTTCTAAAAATGCCAATGGCGATACCGTTATCACAACCGGTGATGGCAACGGTAACTTCCTCAGATACACTTTCACAGAATAACCAATTCCAATATGTTGAAGCCGGCACCCGATGGGCGCCGGCTTTTTTATTTATCAAATTATTCTGCTTTTGTAAGGCACAAGACAGATTCTATGTGCGCACAACGAGGAAAGAGGTCTGCCGCTTGGGCGTTTTTTACGGTGTAGCCGCGGTCTTTTAACAGCGCTACATCCCGGGCAAGGGTTGCTGGGTCGCAGGACACATAAACGATTCTGCGGGGCGCAAAACGGCACAGCGCCTCGATGGCATCGGCGTTTAAGCCCTTTCGGGGCGGGTCTACGACTACCACATCTGCCCGTATGCCCTTTTCTTCCAACTCCAGCGCCGCTTTACCGGCATCGCCGCAGATAAATTGGGCATTTTCGATGCCGTTCCGGCGGGCGTTTTCCTCCGCATCCCGAACAGCCTGTTCCACCACCTCTACGCCAATAACCCGACCAGCGGCCTTTGCCATCGCCAAAGTGATGGTACCAACACCGCAGTATAGGTCTAAAACCGTATCCTTTTTGGTGATTTCTGCCTGAGAGATTGCAGCATCATAGAGCCTTTGCGCCTGATGGTGGTTGACCTGATAGAAAGACCGGGGCGACAGCCGGAATTTAAGTCCGCACAGGGTATCTTCGATATAACCCGGGCCGTAGAGGGTAATAAATTCATCACCCAAAACGGTATTGCCCGCTTTTGTATTGACAGACAGCACCAGGCTCTTAAAGCCCGGCACTTTTTTGAGCCTTTCGATCAGCTCCTCAACCCGAGGCAGCTTCCGTCCGTTCACCGCAAGGCACACCAGCACCTCTTTTGACACCGCGCCCCGCCGGACATAGATATGCCGCAAAAGTCCCTTGCCGGTAGCTTCATCATAGACCGTTACCCGAAATTGGTTGACATAATCTATCACCAAGTCCTTGACCTGATCCATTTCCGGGGGCAAAATCAGGCATTTTTCATTTTCCACCACCTGATGGGTACCCGCCTTAAAAAAGCCGGCGTAGGCTCTCCCTTTTTTGACGGAAACCGGGTATTGCGCCTTATTGCGGTAGCCGTAGCAGGTAGGGGCAGAC
Organism: Faecousia sp.; assembly: GCA_045646585.1. GTDB lineage: Bacteria > Bacillota > Clostridia > Oscillospirales > Oscillospiraceae > Faecousia. The sequence goes on from JAZRKY010000034.1 coordinate 3,394, forward strand.
AAAATCGGCACATTGGGGAGGCTCTCGCCGCCGATGCGGTTGAGCGCCTGCCGGACACGGTCTGCTTTCAGCGCCGTTTCCTCATCGTAATCCATATGCCAAAAATCACAGCCGCCGCAAAGCTTGGCAACCGGGCATTCCCGATTCACCCGATGGGGAGACTTTTCTATAATCTCCGTAATCTTGCCGGAAGCCCAGGTCTTGCCTGTTTTTTCGATGCGAATGCGGCATTTTTCGCCCCGAATAGCATTGGGCACAAACACCGCGCAGCCCTCAATTTTGGCAATTCCCTGCCCCTCGGCTGTATAGTCGCAAATAACGGCCTCGTAAACTCCGTTTTTTGTAAGCATCAGCTTTCCTCCAAAATCGTCTCCATCACATACCGCTGGGGCTTCATACCCACTTTTTCATAAAAAGCCACTGCGCCGGCGTTATCGTGCCACACATGGAGCGTCAGATTATAGCAGCCTATCTCCCGGGCATACCGGCAGACATTTTCATAAAGCGCCTTGCCTACGCCTTTACCCCGGGCGTTTTCATCTACGCATAAATCCTCTAAGAACATTTCCTTATGGTCTGCCATTACAGGATGCTGAGAAAAGTTCTTAATCTCGCAAAAGCTGTAGCCCAGCACCTTTTCTCCCTCTATTGCCACAAAAGTAGGCGTTTCCGGGTTTGCCAAGCGGGCAAGGACCTGCGATGCGCCGTATTTTTGGGCGTGGGGCTGGAACATATCCGGCCGCAGGTTATAATGCACCTTTCCAATTTGCTCCAAAAGACCCAGTATTGCCATTGTATCTTCCGGCTTTGCCAAACGAATTTCCATAACAGCACCTCCTGTTTTTTCATTATAACACAGCTTTTCTCCTCCGTAAATACGAAAAAGCCCTCCGATGGAGGGCTTTTTATGTTATGCTGCCACAAAACTTGCGTATGCGGTAACCACATAGGGCGTAGGATTATAGTCATACTTACTGCTGTATGAGCCACCGCCGGTCATATTGCCGAACACCTCGCCCCAGCCGCCGTAATAATTTAAGTATTCCCGAAAATCGTTATAGTGGTTGTGAGTATAAAATACATAAATCTCATTTTGTTCAAAAACGCCGTTGCCGTTTTTATCATAACGGGTATATACCAACCGGGCAGCCCCCCGTTCAATGCTCGACCCATTATTATAAATCACAGGCGTTTCATAGCCCGGCGTAACCGTCCCGGTAGTGCCAATATCCATTTCGTAATACTGCAAGCTGCCGCCACAGCCCGTGATATCCGGCAACTCCGGCTCATAGGGGTATTTACTGGTACTGCCGGAGAATTTACTGTGATTTACCCGCAGATATTCGCCCCAAATGCTGCTTGCAGGCTTTGTTTTTTTGCTGGTGGTATAGTTTGCAGGAATACTGCCCGATGCGCCGCCAAAGGCATACATATAGGCCGCAATTTCCTCCAGCGTGATGTACGCCGCGCCCTTGTAGACGCGCAGCACCTCCCGGTTCCACGCATCCGCCACCACATAGGTGTTTCCGTCATCCAGATAGCAGGCCGCGGTGTTGCGGATCAGGCTGCCGCTTTCGCCCACAGGCTGATATTCGGACAGAACAACATACTGATCAGGGACTGCCAGCATACCGGAGAGCAGGAAATGCTCCGTACGGTAGCAAGCATCGACATAGCAGCAGGCAGGGGAATAATCCGCATAGAACGCTTCCTTGTCCACATCCACATAGGGGTCGGAAGCATGGCCGCCGCAGGGCCTGA
>JAZRKY010000035.1:0-6201 GCA_045646585.1 Faecousia sp.
CCTCGCCCCAAACAGCCGCAGCCGTTGCTGCCGCCGTGGAGCGCTCTGCCGCTGCGCCTTTGCACCAAACGCCCAAAGCCCCCGGTTTCCGGCTGCCCCCTATGCAAAAACCCGCCCCGATTGCGGTAAAAGCCCCGGAAATTCCCGTAACAGAGGAAACATTGGAGCAGGCAGAACTGAAAATGCCGGAAGTCCAGCCCTGGCGGTATGTGGGCGAACTGTATAACTGCTACATTTTGGTGGAACAGGGCGAGGATGCTTTCTTTATTGATAAGCACGCCGCCCACGAGCGAATTCTCTTTGAAAAGCTGAAGAAAAATCAAGAGGTTATCTCCTCTCAAGCCCTCCTCTCCCCCATTTCCTGCCGTCTCGCCCCGGAAAGTGTGGCGCTGCTGCTGGAAAACAAGGCGGAAATGGAAGCCTTAGGCTTCCAGATAGAAGAATTTGGCGACAATGTCCTTCTTGTCCGCCAAATTCCTATGGATTTAGAACTTTCCCAAATTTCCGACACCTTGGAGACCTTGGCAAACGACCTGCAAAAGGGTCGCTTAGAGCACGGCGACACTATGCGGGACGAGCTGCTGCACACCGTTGCCTGCAAGGCCGCCATCAAGGCTGGCTGGCAGACCTCAGAAAAAGAGCTTATGGTGCTTGTGCAGGAGGTAATGTCCCGGGATGACCTGAAGCACTGTCCTCACGGCCGACCTATCTGCATTTCCCTTTCCAAAAAGCAGCTGGAAAAGCAATTTAAGCGGAGCTAAAGCCTATGGACAAGATTATTTGTATTGCAGGTCCTACCGCTTCGGGAAAAACCGCCCTGTCCATCGCCTTAGCCCAGGAATTAGGCGGAGAAATCGTCTCCTGCGACTCTATGCAAATTTACCGGGGAATGGATATCGGCACTGCCAAGCCAACCGTGCAGGAACAGCAAGGCATCCCCCATTATATGCTGGATGTGGCTGACCCCACCGAGGATTTTTCCGTCAGCCGCTACTGCGATACGGCTTCTCCCATTGTAGACGATATTCTCGCCCGGGGCAAAACCGCCATTATCGTGGGCGGAACAGGTCTATATATGGATGCTCTCATCCGGGGTAATGATTTTGCCCCCTTCCCCTCCACAGGTCAGCGGGAAGCGCTGGAAAAGCAAACAGAGCAAGAGGGCATCGAAACGATTTTATGTAAACTTCGCCAAGTAGACCCGGAAACAGCCGCAAGGCTGCACCCCAGCGACCGAAAGCGAATTATCCGGGCTATGGAGGTCTATTTGGAAACCGGCGAGACCATCACCGCCCACAACGAAAAAACCAAGCTTATCCCGCCCCGCTATCACCCTGTTTGGTTTGCCTTGGAGGATGAAAACCGGCAGGATTTGTATAGCCGTATTGACCGCCGGGTGGATATTATGCTGGAAATGGGTCTTTTAGAGGAAATTAAGACCCTTTTAGCCCGGGGTATCCCTGCAAAATGCACCGCTATGCAGGCCATCGGCTACAAGGAATTTTTGCAGGCGCTCTCCGGCGAAATCACTGTGCCGGAAGCCGCCGAAGAGGTCAAAAAAGCCTCCCGGCACTACGCCAAGCGCCAGCTGACCTGGTTCCGCCGGAACGAAAATATCCATTGGCTCCGCCGGGCATCCGGGGAGACCACCGGGGAAATTCTTTCCCGCGCCCGACAGTATCTTCGGGAATTTGACAAATAAATAGTGCTAAGATAGATGTATCCCAAAGAAAGAAGGAAGGAATACATATGTCTGACGCAATCAATTTACAGGACGCCGTTTTAAGTGAGGTTCGCCGGGACAAAATCCCCGTAACCCTATTTCTTATGAACGGCTTCCAGCTCCGAGGCATCATCACCGGTTACGATAGCTTTGTGGTGGTGCTGGTCAGTGAGGGCAAACAGCAGATGATTTACAAGCACGCCATCTCTACCCTTGTCCCTATCCGACCACTGAAAGCCACAAACCTTAGCGCATAGCAACGGGCGGCGGAGCAATGCTTCGCCGCTTTGTTTCATAGAAAGAAGGATTTTTATGTCCATTACCGAAAATGTTACCCGTATTCTGTCAGAAATGGAAAAGGCCGCTATTGCCGCCGGTCGCGACCCCAAAGACATCCGCCTTTGCGCCGCCACAAAAATGAATAACACCGCCGCCATCCGGGAGGCGATTGCCGCGGGCGTTACCTGCTGCGGAGAAAACCGGGTGCAGGAGCTGACCCAAAAGCTATCTGAAAACGCCTACGAAGGGGCAGACATTCATTTTATCGGTCATTTGCAGACAAACAAAGTAAAGCAGGTTGTAGGTAAGGTTTCCCTTATCCACAGCATAGATTCTCTCCGTCTTTTGGAAGCGGTCAATAAAGAAGCCCTCCGGCAGGGCATCCGGCAGGATATTCTGCTGGAAATAAACATTGGAAAAGAAGAAAGCAAGTCCGGCTTTACCCCCGAGGAGCTGCCTTCGGTGCTGTCTGCCGCAGCGACTTTTCCGGGAATTTTCATCCGGGGACTGATGGCAATCCCCCCAATTTGCCAAAATGCAGGGGATAATAATAAATTTTTTGAAAAAATGTATCAGCTATCTGTTGACATAGCGACCAAAAAATACGATAATGTATGCAGTACTGTCCTGTCTATGGGTATGAGCGCCGATTATCGGGAGGCCATCGCCTGCGGCAGCACGATGGTACGCATTGGCACAGATATTTTCGGCGCCAGAAATTACCCTGACAAATAACCACAAGGATAGAAATAGATATTAGGAGGATGCGACATATGAGTTTTTGGGATAATGTGAAAAAGTTTACCCAGCCCTATTCCGACGAAGAGTACGATGAGGAGTACGACGAAGAAATGGGCGATTACGAAGAAGAGCAGGAAGCTCCCGCACCCCGCGCCCGCCGCAGCTCCCCCTTTGCTGAAACCCATCAGGAGCCCGCTGCTCCTGCCTATACACCCGCCCCGTCTGAGGACCGCGGCCGCAATTTTAACGGTCAGGTGCTGAGTATGGGCTCCGGCAAGCAGGAGGTTGTGCTTTTCCACGCCAAAACCTTCGACGATGCCGCCAAGGCCGCCGATGAGCTGCGCAGAAGAAAGGCTATCATCCTCAATATGGAAAATGTGGATAAGACCCTCACCCGCCGTGTTGTAGACTTCCTCTCCGGCAGCGTTTACGCCCTGGACGGCAGTGTGAAGAAAATTGCCCAGGCTACTTACCTGTTCTGCCCCCACAATATGGATGTGGTTGGCGATTTGGAAAATGTAAATGTTGAGCTGGAAGGCTTTAACTAATAGAGAGGGCTGCTTATGTACACACCTGAACAGCTCGCCGGCATTACCTTTGGTAAAAAATTCGGCGGTGGCTACAATATTGAAGATGTGGATAGCGTCTTTGGTCAGCTAAAAGCTGACTACGAAAATCTTTACAACGAAAATCTGTCTCTCAAAAGCAAAATGCGGATGATTGTGGCAAAATTAGAGGAATACCGCAACGCAGAAGAGAGTATGAAGCAGGCAGTTATCGAAACAAAAAACTCCTGCGACCAAATGATTGCCGACACGAAAACCCAGTGCTCCGGTATGATCCGGGATGCAGAGGCCGCCGCCATTGAGGCAGATGCGAAAATTGCCTTAGAGGAAGCCCGGGTAGAAAGCGCCCGGCAGGTAGCCGCCCGGCAAATAACAGACCTGCAAAAGCAGTTGGAAAGCTGCTTGCAGCTGCTAAATCAAATTCAGGAAACCCACAGACCCATCAATCCCCTTCCTGAAACACCTGCAGCGCCGGAACCCGCGCCCGAAAAACCTGCTCCCCAAAAAGCAATTCCGCCCCTGAAAACCAATCAGGAGAGCGACATTTTCTCCAACCTGCAATTTGGCAGAAATTACGATACCGGTAAAAAACGATAAATAAACGCAACGATAAGGACAGGTGTTCCCGAACCTTCGCTTTCAGAGAGCTGCCGTTTGGTGCAAGGCAGCAGCAAAATCGGCGAGCATATCCCCTTTGAGCAGCATACCGAACCCGAAAGGTAAGTAGGCTATGCCGGTGGCACCCGATAAAGTGCGTATGAGTGCCGGGCAACCGGAACAAGAGTGGTACCGCAGAGGTCATAATGCCTTTGTCTCTTATTTGGAGACAAAGGCATTTTTATTTCGCATAAAAAACACGCCATAATACGAATAACATAACCGAGATAAGGAGATTTTTATGGCCATTAAATTTGATACTGGAAAAAGCAAAGAAATGCTTTCTGATTTCCTGAAAAAGACCTCTGAGGTCAGCAAAAATGTCGCTGATGGCGTACAAAAGAGCGCTGTTGAACTGTCAGACAAAGTAAAAGAAGATAACTATCAGCGCAAACTCAAAAAATACAATCCCTTATTTCCAGAAGAATATCACAGTGATACCTTTCATCTACCAAAGCTCATTGTCATTACCGATGCCGTTTCCCGCGCAAATATTGATGTGTGCGAAGGTGCGCTTGGCTGGCGAGACCGCGAAGGTGATGCAGAGGTTTTGTGTCTTTTCAATGATTCTTTGGATTTAGGTAACATTGAGTTCTTCCCAAATGCTATATGTGATGCTGCATACTACATTGATACATTTAACCCTAATCGCTATATCCGTGTAGATTGTATCTTTGGAAAAGCCCACGAAGAACGCTTGGCTGAACTGAAGAATATCGCCTATATGTTAGGTGCTAAAAGCTGTACCATTGAAATTACAGAAGAACAGTTCGAGCGCACCACACATTCTGAAAACGTTAAGATGAATATACCGAAGATTGTAGGCGCAAAAACAGAGCAAGCAGCAATTACAGAAACAACTAATGTAAGAAGCAGTAAGATTTCTGCGGTTTTTGAGGGCAACCCCACCCCTCGTCGCCCGGAGCTAAAATGGTTTGCGCAAGACGATACAATTAAAAAGTTGATTGAGATGCGATGCAAGAAAACCAACAAGTTAAATTTAGAAACCTTGCAACTATACGGTGCAACCTCGGCTACAATGACCCAAAAAGCAGCCACTTCCATCGATAGCGCACTCAGCAGAATGAAATTAAGCGGAAATTTCTCTATGCAATCCAACGCACAATCCGAACATTCAAGAAAGATTATTTTCTCTGTAGAGTTTTAATACATTTATGATTGATAAATAATGGAGGTAACTTCCAATGGAATACAAAAACACAATTATCACCCCGAAAACCGACTTCCCTATGAAGGCGGGTCTGCCCCAGAGAGAGCCCTCTATGCTCCAGCGCTGGGAGGAAACCGACCTTTATAACGCCCTTCTTGAAAAGAATAAGGACTTACCCCCCTTCATTCTCCACGACGGCCCTCCCTTCTCTAATGGCTTCATTCATATGGGACACGCGCTTAATAAGTGTCTGAAGGACTTTATTGTCCGCAGCCACGCAATGATGGGCTTCTACACCCCCTATGTTACCGGCTGGGATAATCACGGACGGCCTACCGAGCGCGCCATCGAAAATTCCAAGAAAAAGCTCAACAAGGATATGTCCGTTCCCGAGTTCCGTAAGGCCTGCGAGGACTTTGCCGAGGACTTTATCCAGAAGCAGATGGGCGGCTTTAAACGGCTGGGCGTCGTAGGCGATTGGGAGAATCCCTACCGCACTATGGACAAGCACTTTGAAGCACAGGAGGTCAAGGTCTTTGGTCGGATGTTCGACAAGGGCTTTATCTACAAGGGTCTCAAGCCCGTTACCTGGTGTCCTTTCTGCGCCACCGCTGTTGCCGAAGCTGACATTGAGTATAAGGACGATCCCTGTACCTCCGTCTATGTGAAATTTGCGCTGAAGGACGACCAAGGCAAACTCCCCGGCGTAGAAAATGCCTACTTTGTCATTTGGACCACCACCATTTGGACGCTCCCCGGCAATATGGCAATCTGCCTGCACCCCCGGGATAGCTATGCGCTGGTAAAAGCCGACAACGGCGAAACCTATATTATGGCAGAAGCCTTAATGGAAAAGACAATGAAAATGGGCGGCTTTGAAAATTACGAGGTTGTTGCCACCTATCCCGGCGCATTCTTTGAAAATATGCTTGCCCAGCATCCTTTCTTAGATAAGACCAGTCGCTTGGTTTGGGCTGAGTATGTTACGATGGATTCCGGCACCGGCTGTGTTCACACCGGCCCCGGCTTCGGCGCAGACGACTATCAGACCTGTATGCGCTACG
>JAZRKY010000036.1:0-4364 GCA_045646585.1 Faecousia sp.
CTTCGCTCTCAGCAGTGGGGCCGCGGAAGGTGACGTTGTAGCCAGCCTCAGCACCGGCAGCCTCAGCGCCGGCCTTAACAGCCTGCCAGAAAGCGTGGGTCTCGCCCTTAGCGACGACAGCGATGGTGCCCTTGCCGCCGTCGGCGGGCTTCTGTGCGCAAGCGACCAGGCCAACGACCATGATCAGAACGAGAAGCATTGCAATGATTTTCTTCATTTTAGTTTCCTCCTAAAATTTTGTTTTATATAAAACCTTGTGGTTTTATTACGAATGAATGACGATTAAGCCTTGGGGGTTTCGGCCTTCTTGGTGTTTTCTACAGGGATCTTGACCTTAGCAGCGTTCTTCTTCTTCAGAACGTCCAGCATGACAGCGCCAACAACGATAATGCCGGTGACTGCGTAGGTGATGTTGGTAGCGGAGATGCCAACACCGCCGGCCATAGCCAGGTTCAGGCCCTGACGGATGATGACCAGGATCACGGAGCCCAGGATGGTGCCCAGGATGGTAGCGGAGCCACCGGTGGTGGAAGTGCCGCCAATGTACACGCCTGCAACAGCGCCCAGCTCCATGCCGTTACCGGCAGCCAGGTTCAGAGAGGGGTTAGCGGCCACATAGAACAGGGCAGCCAGAGAAGCGAAGAAGCCACAGATCACGTAAGCGATGATCTTGTACTTGTCGGTGTTGATACCGGACAGGCGAGCAGCCTCTTCATTGGAGCCGATGGCCAGAATGTAGCGGCCAACCTTGGTCTTATACATAACGACCATGCAGATGAGGGTCAGGCCCAGCACCCAAACCAGACCGATGGGGAAACCGTCCAGGTTGGTGAAGATTTTCTGGAACCAACCGGTGGAGGGATACTTGATAGCGGAAGCGGTGCCACGGACAGCCTCAGCAACAACGGCAGTCAGACCGCGGGAGAACAGCATGGAACCCAGAGTTGCAATAAAGGGAGCGATCTTGCACTTGGCAACCAGGATGCCGTTGACCAAACCGAAAGCCAAGCCGGTAGCTAAAATGATGGGAATGGTCAGCCACAGTGTGCCTTCGTCCGCGGTAACGCCGGTTTTGCACAGGGCGCCTGCCAAAACAGCAGAGCCGAAGCAAACGGTACCGATAGACAGGTCGATGCCGCCGGTGGCGATAACAAAGGTAACGCCCAAAGACAAAATGGCATAGGGAACCAAAGACTTTGCAATATTCAGCAGGTTGCCCTGGCTGGCAAAGTTGGGGTTAATCAGGGTAAAAACAGCAAACAGGGCAATGGCAGCCAGAATAATGATAAAATTCTGCTTGCCACCGGACAGCAGCTTGGTAACTGCATCCATAGGACTTTTTTTATTGCTCATATCAATTCTCCTCTCGCATAGTGGCAAGTTGCATAATGTTTTCCTGAGTTGCTTCCGAAATATCCAGTTCGCCGGTCTTGCGGCCTTCGCACATAACCAGTACACGGTCGCTCATACGCAGGACCTCCGGCAATTCAGAAGAAATCATAATAATGGATTTACCCTGCTTTACCAGTTCGTCCATCAGATTGTAAATTTCGCTCTTTGCGCCAACGTCAATACCACGAGTCGGCTCGTCAAAGATGAAAATATCGGAGTTTTTCATCAGCCAGCGGGCGATAATAACCTTCTGCTGGTTGCCGCCGGACAGGTTCTTCAGCAGCTGCTCCATAGAGGGTGTCTTTGTCCGCAGCAGCTTGTTTGCCTTGGCGGAAGCCTCCCGCATAGCAGTATCGTTAATCAAGCCGCCGCGAATGTAATCATCCACAGAGGCGATGGCGGAGTTCTCGGTAACGGACTTTTGCAGCATCAGACCGAAGCGCTTTCTGTCCTCACTGAGGTAACAAATGCCGTGCTTAACCGCCTGTTCAGGGGTGTTGAGCTTAACTTTTTCGCCGTTAATGAAGATTTCACCGGTCTGCTTGCGGTCAGCGCCGTACAGTGCGCGCACAACCTCGGTACGACCTGCGCCCATCAGACCTGCAAAGCCAAGAATTTCGCCCTTACGGAGGGTAAAGCTGACATCCTTAACCTCTCTGCCGGCATTGAGGTGCCTGACCTCCAAAACAACCGGCGCATCAGCAGGTACATTACTGTGGGCTTTCTGCTCGCCCATAATCACACGGCCGACCATCATCTTAACAATGTCGTCCTTGGTTACTTCAGCCGTGTTTACCGTGCCGACATACTCGCCGTCGCGCATAACAGTAACGCGGTCAGAAATGCGGGTAATTTCATCCATACGGTGGGATATGTAAATCATACCGATACCCTTATCCCGCAGCTCATTCATAATCTTGAACAGTTCTTCTACTTCGGGTAATGTCAGCGCCGCAGTAGGCTCGTCCAAAACCAGCAGCTTACAGTCCCGGGAGATTGCCTTGGTGATTTCAACCATCTGCTGCTTGCCGACGGTCAACTCGCCCAGCTTGGCAGAAGGATCAATCTTAACGCCCATCTTGTCAAACTGGCGTTGGGCTTCTGCCTCCATAGCGCCATCATCAATAAAGCCGTTTTTCATAAATTCACGACCGATGAACATATTTTGCGCTACCGTCAGGTGGTTCATCATATTCAGTTCCTGGTGGATAACACTGATACCTGCATCCTGAGACTGTCCGATATGATCGTAGCTGACCTCCTGACCCAAATATTCTATGGTGCCTCCGTCCTTTTTATGGATACCGCAAAGCACCTTGATCAGTGTAGACTTACCGGCGCCGTTTTCGCCCATCAGCGCATGTACCTCGCCGGCTTTCAGCTCAAAGTCAACGCCCTTGAGGGCGTGAACGCCGGAAAAGTATTTCTGAATGCCTTGCATCTTCAGAATTGTTTCGCCCATTCAACTCACCTTTCTCATTGATTATACAAACCACAATAATCAAAACTTTGTCGCTTTCTGTTTGCGTCTGTACAGCTTACACAAACGCAAAACGTTTCGCTTGTATTTTTTGCACAAACACAAATAGGATTTGTCCGTACCAATCCCGTCTGTAGCTATACTATAATCAATTTAACCAAAAAAATCAAGTCATTTTTTGAAATTTTTGTATTGACAGCACAAAAAACTTTTTATATTATAATAGTACACTTATATCTCGTCATTTTCAGGAGAGATATTTTTGAGCTAAACGTTTCGCGTATTTTGGGGGATAAAAAGAGATGTCAACCATAAAAGATGTGGCAAAAATGGCCAACGTTTCTATTGCCACCGTATCTAAATACTTAAACGGTGGAAATGTAAGACCCGAAAACACCGCCGCAATCCGCCAGGCTATTGAAGCTTTGGATTACAGGGTAAACCCTTTTGCCCGGAGTCTTAAAACCCAGCGCAGCCGTTCCATTGGCATTTTGATTCCCGACTTGGCCGCCCCCTTTTACGGAAGCTTTATTAACGCTTTGGATAAAATTCTGCGGGAGCACGGCTATCACAGCCTGGTTTCCTGCTACAGCGCAAACCACGGCTTAGAGCGGGATAACTTGCAATTTCTTATTTCCAACGGCATAGACGGCTTGGTTTACGCGCCTGAGGACTTAACTGCCGACGAGTTTTATGAGTTTACTGCCAACTGCAACATCCCGGTGGTGCAATTCGACCGAATGATCCAAGGTGTTAACAGCGATGCCGTTTTGGTAGAGAATACAGACGCTGTACATATCGCTGTTACACAACTGATAAATAAGGGACATCGCAGAATTGGTCTGCTCTCCGGCCCGAAATCCGTCTTTACTGCCAAAGAACGGCAGATTGGCTATCTTCGCGCCCTGTCGGATTGCAATATTTTATATGATGATACCCTTATCATCAGCGGTCCCCACGCTTTTGCCACCGGCTATCACGGCTGCGAGCAGCTTCTGCGCCTGGAAGAACCCCCCACAGCCATTGTTACCACCAATTACGACATCACTTTGGGCGCATTTACCGCCCTTCGGGATTTAGGCACCCGGCTTCCCGACGATATTGACCTTGTTGGCTTCGACTGTGTGGATGTGTGCAAAATGATGAAGCCTCCCCTTCCCGTCATTTGGCAGCCGGAAGCGGAACTGGGACAGCTTGCGGGAGAATATCTTATCCAGCGCATACAGGGCTATGCCGGGGAAGCCCGGATTACAAGACTGGCTTGTCAGCTTCTACAGCCTTAATTAAGAATATGAAGGCAATTTTGCTTTTATATTATATATTGTACATTCCGCCGCAGCTCCCTGCGGCAAATAACAGGAGGAAACTATTATGGCAAAAAACAGATACATTGGCGATTATCCCGTAATCGGCATTCGCCCCATTGTTGACGGCCGCCGCGGACCTATGATGCTCCGGGAATCTCTGGAGCCCCTGGTCTGGGCAATGGCAG
>JAZRKY010000037.1:0-5667 GCA_045646585.1 Faecousia sp.
CCACTCCACCACCGGTCTTGCATTCATGACCTATCTGAAGGCCATCGAAGCCGGCTGTGATATCGTGGACACCGCTATTTCTCCCTTCTCCGGCGGTACATCCCAGCCCGCTACCGAGACTATGGCTTACGCGCTGCGTCAGTTGGGCTACGAGGTAGAGCTGGACGATTCCTGCACCAAGGCTATGGCTGACTACTTCAAGACCGTTCGCGACGAGTTTATTGCCGACGGCACTCTGATGCCCAAGGCTCTGGCGACCGATACCCAGTGCCTGACCTATCAGGTTCCCGGCGGTATGCTGTCTAACCTTTTGAGCCAGCTGAAGCAGATGAATGCTCTGGATAAGTTCGACGAGGCTCTGGCGGAGACCCCCAAGGTTCGCGCTGATATGGGTTATCCCCCTCTGGTTACTCCCACCTCTCAGATGGTTGGCGTACAGGCTGTCCGTAATGTGCTGGACGGCGAGCGCTACAAGACCGTTTCCAAGGAAATCAAGGCTTACTGCCGCGGCGAGTACGGCACCACTCCTGCTCCCATTGATCCTGCTATCCGGGATATGATCCTCGCAGGCGACAGTGTTGTTGCCGGTCGCTACGCCGACACCTTAGCCCCCGTTGTAGAAGAAACCCGCGCAAAGCTGGGCGATATGGCTCGCTGCGACGAAGATGTGCTTTCCTACATCGCTTTCCCCAACTTAGCTGAAAAGTTCTTTGAAGACCGCAAGGCCAAGGAAGAGAACGAAGTTACTTACACCATTACCGAGGCCTAAGGAGGGTACGGTATGCTGTTTTTAACATCCGCCCCTTCGGCACTGGATAATATCCTTACCATCTGCCTGGTTGTTGCGTTGGCGTTTGTTGTTATTGCCGCCATTATCCGCAAATCCATGCAGCTGAAAAAGGATGAAGCTGCTTCCGTTGCCGCAGAAGCAGCCCCTGTAGCTGAAAAAGAGCTCCCCACTGCCCCCGGCAGCGCGGGAAAGCTTAAGCTTTACAATGTAGAGCCGAAAACCGCCGCTATGGTAATGGCCATTGTGGCTGACAAAATGGGTAAACCTATCAATGAGCTGCGTTTCATTTCCATTAAGGAGGTAGAATAATGAAGTATAAAGTAACTCTTAACGGCCGTACCTATGAGGTCGAGGTCGAAGCAGGCAAGGCAATGCTCCTTGCTGAATACGAAGCTGTAGCACCTGCTGCTCCCGCTGCGCCTGTTGCAGCAGCACCCGTTGCAGCCCCCGCAGCTGCACCTGCCGCCGCTCCCGCTGCCGCCGCAGCTGTTACCGGCGCCGGCGAAGTTGTTTCCGCTCCTATGCCCGGCACTATCATCAAGGTAAATGTTGCAGCCGGTCAGGCTGTTAAGGCTGGCGATGTTTTGGTTGTTCTGGAAGCTATGAAGATGGAAAACGACATCACTGCTCCCAAGGACGGCACTGTTACCCAGGTAGTTACCTCTAAGGGTGCTTCCGTTTCCTCTGGTGATCCCCTGGTCGTTATCGGCTAAGGAGGAACTCAATGGAAATTCTATACGAAAACCTGCTTAACTTTGGCTGGCAGGATATCGTGATGATCCTGCTGGGCTGCCTGCTGATTTATTTAGCTATCAAAAAAGAGATGGAACCCTCTCTGCTTCTGCCTATGGGTCTTGGCACAATTCTTGTCAACATCCCCGGCTCTACCGCATTGGTTGGTCCTATCGCAGAGCTTTATAACGCAGGTATTGCCAATGAGCTGTTCCCGCTGCTGTTGTTTATTGGCATTGGCGCTATGATTGACTTTGGTCCGTTGCTTACGAACCCCAAGTTGATGCTCTTTGGCGCCGCCGCACAGTTTGGTATTTTCTTCACTCTGTGTATGGCAAGCATTTTCTTCCCCGATTTCCGGGACTATTTCTCCATCGCTATCATCGGCGCAGCTGACGGTCCTACTTCTATTGCCGTTGCCAATGCATTGGGTTCTAACTATGTAGGCGCAATCACCGTTGCAGCTTACTCTTATATGGCGCTAGTGCCTGTCATTCAGCCCCCGGTTATCAAGGCGCTCACCACTAAGAAAGAGCGTATGATTCGGATGCCCTATGAGCAGAAGTCCGTCAGTAAGACCACCCGCATTATGTTCCCCATCCTCATTACCATCGTTGCCTCTGCCATCGTTCCCGATGCTACAGCATTGATTGGTTTCCTGATGTTCGGTAACCTGATTCGGGAGTGTGGCGTTTTGGATAGTCTGTCCGATACCGCACAGAATGTGCTGGCAAACCTGATTACCATTTTCCTGGGCATTTCTGTAGCTTTCAATATGACTGCCGACAAGTTCCTGCAGGTAGATACCCTGCTGATTATGGGTTTGGGTCTCATCGCCTTTGTTGTAGACACTGCCGGTGGCGTGTTGTTTGCAAAGCTGATTAATGTATTCTCCAAGAAGAAGATTAATCCTATGATTGGCGCAGCCGGTATTTCCGCATTCCCCATGTCCGGCCGTATCGTTCATAAAATGGGCTTGGCAGAAGATCCTCAGAACCACCTGCTGATGCATTCCATCGGTGTTAATGTTTCCGGTCAGATTGCATCTGTTATTGCCGGCGGCATCATTTTGAACATTGCCGCAAAGCTGATGGGAGGTTAATATGATGCATTTTCTTTCTGATGCAGCTGTAAGCCTGCAGTTTAATCCCTTAGCTTTTATTGAAAACCTGCAGTATATGGGCGTAGGTATGCTTGTGATTTTCGTGGTTATCGGAATCATTGTAGGCACTACCATGCTGATTAACTGGCTGTTTTCTGAAAAGTAACTTTCTTTGGGGAGTTGACCCAAAGGTCGACTCCCCAAAATACTACCCTTGGAGGGTTTTCTATGACTGATATAAATATTATCGACGCCAGTATTTATGCCCTGCTTGGCTATATTCTGGTCTTTGTAGGTCTTATCCTGCTGATGTGGGTCGTTATTCTTTTGGGTAAGGTTTTCGCCCGGAAAAACGCCCAAAAAGAGCCTGTTTCTCCTGTTTTGACGCCTGCTACCGCTCCTGCGCCTGCTACCGCCCCCGGCAGCGCCGGTCAGCTGAAGCTTTACAATGTTGAGCCAAAAACTGCCGCTCTGCTGATGGCGATTGTAGCTGACAAAATGGGCAAGCCCATCAATGAACTGCGTTTCATTTCCATTAAGGAGGTAACCGAATGAATATTGGTGAAATTCTCTTAAAGATTTGGAACAATAGCGGCTTTGCCTACATCTTTGCCCACTTTGCAGAGGGCGGCTGGCAGAATTTCGTTATGATTATTATCGGCTGTGTGCTGCTGTACTTAGCCATTGTGAAGAAATTTGAGCCTCTGCTTCTCTGCGGTATTGCCTTTGGCTGTATTCTCACCAATCTGCCCGGCGCAAACCTGTATAATCAGGAGCTTTGGACTAACTTTATGACCGAGGGTCACGAGGCATATCACAGCTACGGTACGATTTTGCGGGAAGGCGGTCTTTTGGACTTCTTCTACATCGGTGTTAAAACCAGCATTTACCCCTGCTTGATTTTCTTAGGCGTTGGCGCAATGACCGACTTTGGTCCTCTGCTGTCTAACCCCAAGAGCCTGCTTTTGGGCGCTGCTGCGCAGCTGGGCGTATTTGCCGCATTTGTGGGCGCAATTCTTTTAGGCTTTACCGGCAAAGAAGCTGCTTCCATCGGTATTATCGGCGGCGCTGACGGTCCTACCGCTATTTTCCTTACCTCCAATCTCGCCCCCCATCTTTTGGGTGCGATTGCGGTTGCCGCTTACTCTTATATGGCGCTGATTCCTATGATTCAGCCTCCCTTTATGAAGCTGCTGACTACCAAGGAGCAGAGAGAAATCAAGATGGAGCAGACGCGTACTGTTTCCAAGGCGGAAAAGATTATTTTCCCCATCGCTGTTACTTTGTTTGTGGCTCTGCTGCTGCCTGACACTGCGCCTCTGATTGGCTGTCTTATGCTCGGTAACCTGCTGAATGAAACCGGTGTTACCCAGCGTCTGTCCGATACCGCACAGAATGCGCTGATGAACATCGTAACCGTTCTGCTGAGTACCTCTGTTGGCGCTACTATGGTTGGCTCTAACTTCCTGACAATCCAGACTCTGTCTATCGTTGTTCTGGGTGTGGTAGCCTTTATTCTCTCCACCTGCGGTGGTCTGCTGGGCGGCGTTGTGCTGTGCAAGATTACAAAGGGTAAGGTGAATCCCCTTATCGGTTCTGCCGGTGTTTCTGCCGTTCCTATGGCTGCCCGTGTTGCCAACAAGGAAGGTCAGAAGGCTAACCCCTCCAACTACCTGCTTATGCACGCAATGGGTCCCAATGTTGCCGGTGTTATCGGCTCTGCCATCGCAGCCGGCTTCCTGCTGACTGTATTCGGCGGTTAATTGCAAGTTTAATCCCTCACCGTAAGGTGGGGGATTATGCTATTCGTAGGGACACCCGTCCTCGGGTGTCCGATAAAAATACAGATAATCTTGCAAGCGGACACCCCAGGAGGGGTGTCCCTACATTTTCTATCGCACTCTCCTTAGAATCCGTAGGGGCTGATTTTCATTTACGCAAAAAGAGCAAGTGTTTTTTGAACACTTGCTCTTTTTATTATCTCAATCGTTTCTCCAATGTAGAGGAAGAAAGCTCTGTCAGGCGGACATTATGAAAGCCATATTCGGTGGTCAGCAGAAAGGCTTTCGGCAAGCCATCGCAGGGTATTACTTGACCGTTTTCTTCTGCTTTCTTCAGAAAATCCCTTGTTCTGTGGGAAGTAGAGGTGTTATCCATATCAAAAATGCCGATTATTGCGGTATCTCTCACCGCCATATCATTACCGATTGATAAATACATAACAATCTCCTTTTGAACGCTTCACTATCTTCAAGGGGTTTTCAAAGGGGGTAAGCAAATACATTTTCCAAAATCGCAATTTTTTGTTGCGTCCCCCTTTGGCCGTCTTGGAGAGTCCGAGAACCATACGGGAGGTTCTCGGCGGCTCTTTGCATACTTTCTCGCCGGAGAGAAAGTATGACCGCACTGGCTCGCAATGACAATTAGGTTTACGCAAATTTCTTGCTTTCCGAAACTGCCAGCTCGTCGCAGCGGTTATTATAGGGATTTTCCGCGTGTCCTTTCACCCAATGGTAACGCATTTGGTGCTTGTCAGTAAGAGAAAGGAGTTCTTCCCAAAGGTCGGGATTTAATGCCGGCTTCTTGTCCGCCTTTTTCCAGCCGTTTTTCTGCCAGGACGCCGCCCAGCCCTTGGAAAGACCGTCAATAACATACTTACTGTCGGAATACAGCTCCACAATGCAGCTTTCCTTTAAGGCAGAAAGCCCTCGAATGACCGCCGTCAGCTCCATTCGGTTATTGGTGGTGCTTTCTTCACCGCCGGAAAGCTCCTTTCCTATTCCCTTATAAATGAGGATGGGGCCCCAGCCGCCGGGACCGGGGTTGCCGGAGCAGGCGCCGTCAGTATACAGCTCTACCTGCTTCAATTTTCGTTCTCCTCTTCCTGGGGCACACGCTCAATAGAAACAAGGGCGTTGCCTTCCTCGATGCGCATAATGATAACACCCTGCACATCCCGCTTGTAAACATTGATACTGGAAGCAGGTACGCGGATAATGACACCACCGTTTTCAATGAGCATAACATCGTCGTTTTCATCCAC
>JAZRKY010000038.1:0-4403 GCA_045646585.1 Faecousia sp.
GAACGACATGGCTACGATCCGACTTCCAACACCCTTGGCAGTGTCTTTACCGGCTTTAGCGAAATCGACGATGATTTCTACGATGAGCTGGAAGAGAGTATGATTCTTGCCGACTTAGGCGTAGAAACCACCCTCAAGACCATAGAACGCCTCCGCAAGACCGTCCGTGAGGAACACCTGAAATCTACGGAAGAAGCCCGTACGGCGCTGAAAGCAATCTTAGTGGATATGCTGAAGGTTGGCGATACACAGCTAAAGCTGGACACAAACCCTGCGGTTATTCTTGTAATTGGCGTCAATGGCGTTGGAAAGACTACTACCATTGGTAAGATTGCCGCTCAGCTTGTGAAGCAGGGCAAAAATGTGCTGCTTGTGGCAGGCGATACCTTCCGCGCGGCTGCTGCCGACCAGTTAGAGGTTTGGGCAGGTCGCTCCGGCGCATCCATTGTCCGGCAGAATGAGGGCGCTGACCCTGCATCCGTTGTCTTTGACGGTATCCGTTCTGCCAAAGCAAAAGGCGCAGATGTGATTATCATTGACACGGCCGGCCGCCTGCACAATAAGACCAACCTTATGAACGAGCTTGGCAAAATCAGCCGTATCGTGGAACGGGAGCTGCCCGAGGCATCCCGGGAGGTGCTGTTGGTGTTAGACGGCACGACCGGTCAGAACGGACTGATTCAGGCGAAGGAATTTAAGAATATTGCCGGCGTTACCGCTGTGGCGCTTACCAAGCTGGACGGAACGGCAAAGGGCGGTATTGTCATCGCTGTGGCAGACAGCTTGCAGATTCCTGTGAAATTCATCGGCGTTGGCGAGCAGGTGGACGACCTTGTACCCTTTGAGGCGGAAGCCTTTGTGGAGGCGCTGCTGTAATGAAGGTAGTACTGGCAAGCAAAAATAAGCACAAGCTGGCAGAAATCAGCCAAATTACCAAGCAATTCGGGATGGAGCTGGTGCTTCAGGCAGACTTGGGCGTAGACATTGATGTGGAAGAAACAGGATCGACCTTCGAGGAAAATTCTTTACTCAAGGCAGAGGCGGTAATGAAAGCCACAGGATTCCCGGCGCTTGCTGACGATTCCGGCATCGCTGTGGATGCGCTGAATGGGGAGCCGGGCATTTACTCCGCTCGCTATGGCTTTGATGAGAGCTTAGATGACTGGGGCAGACTTCAGCTTCTTCTAAAGAACACCGAGAATGTCCCCGACGGTCAGCGGCATGCAAAATTCGTCTGCGTTATCTCGTTTGTAACGCCGGAAGGAAAGGTCATTCAGGCGCGGGGAGAAATCCACGGTGAATTGACCCGAGAGCCGAGAGGGGAGAACGGTTTTGGTTACGACCCCATTTTCTATTATCCGCCCTTAGGGAAAACTACAGCAGAGCTATCCTCTGCCCAAAAGAATGAGGTTTCCCACCGGGCAAACGCACTGAAAGTTTTTTATGAAAAATTAAAGGAGGCAGGCTATGCTGACAAGTAAAGAGCGCGCTGAGCTGAGAAGCCGCGCCACAACCCTGGACACCACGCTGATGGTGGGCAAGGGCGGCATCACCGATGCCTTAATTGCAGAAGCAGAAAACCAGTTAGACAGCCGGGAGCTGGTTAAGGGCAAAGTGCTGGAAGGCGCTATGCTGACTCCCCGGGAGGTCTGCGACGAAATTTGCGCAGCTACCGGCGCTGAGGGCGTCGGTGTAATCGGCACGAAGTTCATTATCTACCGTTTCAGCGAAAAGCTGCAGGCCCAGCGCAACCAGGTGGGCAGAGCAAAGCGGAAAGAAACCCCTACGGCAAAGGCAAATCCTGTCCGCAAGGGCGCCCAGGCGCGGCGTCAGGCAGCGAGGAAAGTCCGCCAGCAGCGCAACGAGTATTTCCGCCAAATGGCCATTGATAAGGCCATCGAACGGGAACGGGAGAAGAAGCTGCGGGAACAGGAACGATAAGGGGGGAGCAAGATGGATAGAATCGGTATTTTTGGCGGCGCTTATAATCCACCGCACCTGGGCCACGTCCAGGCGGCTGTTTACGGCAAAAATGCGCTGAAACTGGATAAATTATACCTGATTCCGTCCTATATTTCCCCCCATAAGGCCCTTCCGGCTTTCTCGCCTACACCCAAGCAGCGGCTGGAAATGGCGCGCCTTGCAGCCGCCAATACCGACCTGATTGTATCGGATATGGAGCTTAATCGCGGCGGGGCAAGCTACACCTATCAAACCGTTCTTTCTCTCCGGGAAATTCACCCGAACGCGAAATTGTACCTTATGATGGGAACGGATATGTTCCTGACCTTAGATACCTGGAAAGAGCCGGAGCTGTTACTGTCTATGGTAACACCGGTGGTGTTTTACCGGGGAGACAGGGCAGAACGGGAGCGAGTTGAGCAGAAAAAACAGGAGTTTGCTGCAAAAGGCATTGAAGCCATCGTAATGGAAAACCCGGTAACGGAAATTTCCTCCACCCAGCTTCGCCGTATGCTTATATTTAACTGCGCCGCGCCTTTTTTACACGAAAATGTCCATACCTATATTCATAAAAACCGCCTTTACGGAACAGGGGAGAGCTACCAAAACCTTTCTATGGAAGAATTAGAGAGGGTAGTAACCTGCTTAGTAAATCCCAACCGCGTCGCCCATATTTTGGGCTGCCGGGATACGGCAATAGCCCTTGCAAAGCGCTGGGGCGCGGATGAAACCGATGCTGCCCGGGCAGGCTTACTGCACGATATTACAAAAGCCCTGGATGGACCGCTGCAGTTGACAGTATGCGCCGAATATGGTATGGTTTTAGATGCTTTTTCCCGGGAAAATCCCAAAACCCTCCACGCCCACACCGGCGCGATGGTTGCCCAACGGATTTTCGGGGAAAATCAGGCGGTTGTGGATGCCATTGACAGCCATACCACCGGCAAAGCGGGAATGAACACCCTACAGAAAATCATTTATGTGGCAGACTATATGGAGCCGAACCGAAACTTCCCCGGTGTGGAGGAATTGCGGAAGGCTGCATTTGAAGATATTGACAGGGCTATGGAAATGGGACTTAATATGACCCTTAACTTACTTAAAAAGGAAGGAAAGGTCATATCCAAAGCCTCCCAGGAGGCTCTGCTGGATATAAAACAACACCTTGGAAGGAGATAATATATGACTACCAAAGAAATTGCCTCTGAAGTTGTAAAAATGCTGGACAGCAAGAAGGGTCAGCAGCTTCGCCTTTTGAAGATTGACCGGGTTTCCAGCCTGGCAGACTACTTTATCATCTGCACCGGCACATCCAATACCCACGTTCGCACCCTCTGCGACTTAGCCGAGGATACCTTAGAAAAGCTGGGGGAAAACAAGCTGGGTCGGGAAGGACATCGGGGAAATACCTGGGAGCTGCTGGATTTCGGCTCTATCGTTGTTCACGTGTTTACCGAGGAAGCAAGAGAGTTTTATGACTTAGAGCGTCTGTGGGCAGATGCTGAAAATGTAGATATTTCCGACATTACCCTGCCGGATTGAAAGAAGGATAGAAAATGAATTACGAATTTTCCGCCATTGAGAAGAAATGGCAAAAATACTGGGAGGAAAATGAAACCTTCCGCACCGATGTATGGGATTTTAGTAAGCCCAAGTACTATGTGCTGGATATGTTCCCTTACCCCTCCGGCGTAGGTCTGCACGCAGGCCATCCCGAGGGCTATACCGCTACGGATATTATGTCCCGTATGAAGCGGATGCAGGGCTACAATGTTCTGCACCCGATGGGTTATGACTCCTTTGGCCTGCCTGCTGAGCAGTATGCCGTTTCCACCGGTAATCACCCCAACGGCTTTACCCAAAAGAATATTGAGACCTTTTCGGGTCAGCTGAAGGAGCTGGGCTTTGACTATGACTGGTCGAAGGTGATTGCTACCTCTGACCCCTCTTTCTATAAGTGGACACAGTGGATTTTCAAGAAGCTGTGGGAGGCAGGGTACGCTAAGCGGGTTGAAATGCCTGTTAACTGGTGTGAGGAGCTGGGTACGGTTCTTTCCAACGACGAGGTTATCGACGGTAAGAGCGAGCGCGGCGGCTATCCTGTTGTGAAGAAGAATATGATGCAGTGGGTTATCGACCAGCCTGCCTTTGCCGAAAAGCTTTTGGAAGGTCTTGAGGAGATTGATTGGCCCGAATCCACCAAGGAAATTCAGCGCAACTGGATTGGCAAATCCACCGGCGTTGAGGTGGATTTCC
This sequence comes from Faecousia sp., assembly GCA_045646585.1. Taxonomy (GTDB): domain Bacteria; phylum Bacillota; class Clostridia; order Oscillospirales; family Oscillospiraceae; genus Faecousia. The sequence continues at coordinate 4,219 of JAZRKY010000038.1, forward strand.
AGCTTGTCGGTGGCGGCAGCTTCTCTATTTACACCACCTGTATCGAAACCATCTACGGCATTACCTTTATGGTTCTGGCTCCTGACGGCAAGATCACCCAGAGCCTGCTGGATCGGGTGGAGAACCGTGCAGAGGTCGACGCTTACATTGCCGAGGCAGCAAAGAAGTCTGAGATCGACCGTACC
>JAZRKY010000039.1:0-6926 GCA_045646585.1 Faecousia sp.
ATACCTCATCCGTCATTTGCTCGTTCCTCGCAAATGCCACCTTCCCCAGAGGGGAAGGGATTGGCGGAGGGGGGAAGGTCCCCCCCTACAATGTGGCACGAAGGTGCAGCTTTATTGCCGCAGGTCGCTGGCGGAAAAATACTTTTTCATCGGTACATAAAGCAGCGCCGCCACTGCCAAGGCAAGAAGCATACAGGGCAGCATATAAGAACCGTTATACACAAGAGAATACAGCTCTGCGCCGTCAAAGGCGCCGATGCCGGGAATATTGGTAGGCTCGTAAATGCGGTAAATGGTTACACCGCTGATGTAATGGACGATAAATCTGCCCAAATTACCCAGGATAATGCCGGGGAAAATGCCCCAGGACTTACCCCGGAACAAGCCTGCCAGGCCCAAGGGCGTATAGGCTACCAAATAATCCAAAATCATAGACTGCCAGCCCCAGGCGTAGGCTTCATCCAAAAACAGCTGCAAAATGCCAAAGATAAAGCCGGCAAGGAGTCCTTTTCCCAAGCCCCAGCGAACAGCGTACAGGGCGATAGGAAACGCCGCCAGGGTGATGGAACCGCCGTTTGGCCACATAGGAAAGAGCTTGATGTAGCCAAGAATCTGGGCTACAGCGATGAGTACTGCGCCTTCACAGAGCGCCCGTACCCGCAAGTGGGATTTGTTTACATTGTTTTGCATATAGATGCCTCCTAAAAATAAAAGTATCGCACTACATCCGTCTGGGTGCAATGCGATACCAAGGCATCTCATTTGTGCATCTTTCCCTCCGACGGTACTAACCGTATCAGGTTCACGGGTCATAGCTACCAAGCCAAATCTCAGCCGGATGCATCCGGCTCCCCGAAGACTATTTGTTATGCGATCTAAAGTTATTATAATGAATAATTCATATTTGTCAATCCCTCAAGAAAAAGATTGTCATTCTGAGCGAAGCATCTAAGATGCGGAGTCGAAGAATCCACGCACCGAATATTTGTATAGCAATAACGATAATGCGAAGATCCTTCGACGCGCTTACGCTTGCTCAGGATGACAAAGCCGGGAGATCGTTCCGGGAGTGGTGCGCCGCGCAGCGAATAAAAATAACTATGATTGCCGGTGGCAATCATACCTAAATTGTTTGCCACGACCCGTACGGGTCGTGGCAATGACATCTAAAGAACGGGACAGAAACCCGTCCCCTATAATTTATCATTTGTAATTTGTAATTGTGAATTGTTACGCCATTTGCTCCGTCAGCTCTCTGCCGCCCAGAATATGGAAATGGAGGTGATGGACACTTTGGCGGGCGTCAGGACCGCAGTTGGAAACCACCCGATAGCCGTTTTCTAAGCCCTCTTGACAGGCGATTTTCGCAATCACCTCAAAAATATGGGCAACTACCGCGCTGTTTTCCGGGCCGATTTCGGCAACAGACGCAATATGGGCTTTGGGAACGACCAAAATATGGGTAGGCGCTTGGGGATTGATGTCCCGGAATGCAAAAACGGTCTCATCCTCATAGACCTTGGTAGAGGGGATTTCCCCTGCGATGATTTTACAGAAAATACACATAGCCTTTTCTCCTTAAAAAATTCCAAATACAGCCAAACTTGCCGTACCCATAATAATACCTGCCAGCAGAACGCCAAGAGAAACGGAAACGACCGTAGACTTAAAGCCCATATTGATAAAGCTGGCAGCCAGCGTGCCTGTCCACGCGCCTGTTCCGGGGATAGGAATGCCCACAAAAATCAACAGCGCCATAAACAGACCGCCCCGACCGGTTTTTCTCACCAATTTCTGACCTGCCTTCTCCCCTTTTTCTACGAAAAAGGTGCAAAAACCCCCGATATGCTTTTGCTTACAGCCCCAAAGCAGGAACTTTCTTGCAAAAAAGTAGATAATCGGCACAGGTATCATATTGGCTACCGCGCAGACAATCAGCGCCGTCAGCGGTTCGATACCCATATTGATGGCAACAGGTACTGCGCCCCGCAGCTCAATCAGCGGGAGCATAGAAATGAGTATGACAATCAGATAATTTGTCATTACACGGCTTCCTTTACCAGCACAACGCCCTCTACAAGGTTGGCATATTCCAAAGTTCCCTCAATGGCAACGGTGCGGTCCATAAGGTCTGTCAGCACCACAGCGCCGTCCTTACATTCAATCCGCATTACATTTTTCATAACGATGGACTCGGGATTGCGGTCATTTTTATAAACAGTAGAAAGACACATAATTTCTCCTTACTTCTGCAGGCTTGCCAGCACAGCCCGCAGCCGCAGATTTCCCTTTTCATAATCGCTGACAGCAGCCATTACCTGCTCATAAGCTGCGTGGCTGCCGATGCTCTCCAACTGCTTGGCAAGACCTGCCAGCTCGTTTGCGTGGGCGGTGTTGTGGTTTGCCATATAGGTCATCAGCGCCAGCAGCTCCTCCATAGGCGTGTGCTCGCACTTTGCGCCGCAGGAAGCGCAGTGGCTGTCGCAGTGGCTGTGATCGTGATGGGCGCCTCCCTCGTGGAGATGGTCGTGAGAGTGGGGATGCTGATGGTCGTGGCTGTGAGCGTGGGTATGCTCGTGGGTATGGGCAACGCCGTCGTGGGTATGCTCGTGGGTGTGATTATGCTCGTGATCGTGGCAATGGCAGCCGTTGTGGTCCTCGTGAATGTGCATAACAGGTTCTCCTTGCGTTTTTCTTTTATTATAACCGAAAAAGCCATATCCTGTCAATGAAAAAGGATATTCCGCTACTCTCTCGTAGGGGCGATTCAAGAATCGCCCGCGGGCGCATCGTGATGCGCCCCTACGATACTGTACGAATATGCAAAAGGAGGGGCATCGCCCCTCCCTTGTTATTTAGTTGACAGGCACATAATCATAGGACAAAACCTCGCCGGTTTTGTTATCCACAACAATGGTAACAGTGGCAATCCGCTGGATGGTCTTATCCTTGGAGGCAGGTGTCTTTTTATAGCTCCACATCTTATCTGTTATAACCTCGCCCTCTTTTGCCTGATAGAGAGCAACTGTATATGTAGTTTCCGCGCCAAAGAAGGGCTTTGCCGCATACTCGATCACCGCAACGGTGGTATCTGCCGATACTTCGGTATCTTTTTCTACAATAATATCGTGTACCAGGTGGTTCTTTTCCACAACCTCTGTGTCAGAATAGTCCTTGGTAACGGAGTTATTGTCATAATAGTAGTCTAAGTAAGCTACACTGCTGCCTACGCCCACAGCAAACAGCACCAAAAGAACCGCAATCTGCTTTTTGGTAAAATCCAGTCCCTTACTGCCGCCGAAGGTCAGTCTTGCCCGGGAGGTAACAGGAATCAGCACCTTCAAAAACAGTGTGATAACCACGGTCTCAATGGGGAAGAAAAACAGATTCTTAAACAGCCGGGCAGTAGTCATAATGCCCATAATGGCATCCTTTCCCTTGTCGGGGTTACCCATATAGGTGTACTGCCAGGCAAAAATGAACTGCTGCAGCACCACATTGACCGCAAAGCAAATCAAAAACCGGGCGATAATCACACGGGTGGCGCTGGGCTTTGCCCGGTACAGGCACAAAGCGTAAATCATTGTGCTGGCGATTTCCGTCAGCATAAAGGGCAGGAAATAATCACCGGTGGGGTAAATCATAAAGCCGACGGTATCGGAAATCATCGCAGCCGGAATGGCTACAACAGGTCCAAATACCATTGCGCCCAATGCGGTTGCCAGGGTAGCGGTCTGAATTGCCATTTGGGGTCCTATGTAAATGGCAAAGGGCTTCAGGGCGATTCGCAGGGCAATCATCAGCGCGGTGATGACCAGCATTCTGATGTCCTTCAGCTCAGCGGCGGCATCCAGCCAGTAATTTTTGGAGAATGGATGGGGGTAAAGGGCGGTAGATTTTGTTTTTGCCATAAAAATGGCCTCCTTTCATTGTGGGAAAGTGCAGGCTTTTTTCATTCCCCCATCGAAAAAAAAAACAAACTCCCCACGCCAAAAGCATAGGGAGTTACTGTATTTTACCGATTCGGGAACGGAAAGCACGCCATCCTTTCACCCGACCGAGTATCGCTTAGCATAAAGGAAGGCTCCGTTATGGTGCAGCGGGTGCGAAAACCTCATCGCGGACAAGTCCTTCGTCTGCCAGACAACTCCCCATTTTGGCAGCACTTGACGCAAGGTCTCCTACTCTGTTCCCCCCTATCATATAATATGTTCCAAAAAAAGTAAATAGCTTTTTTACTTTTTCGATAAATTTTTACTTATCTGTGCGTTATCCCCATACCTAAAGGGGTCTATTTTGTTATTTTAGATAAAACAAGTTGGAAAACATAGGATAAAACCCTTGCTTTTTGTGGATTATTACGGTATAATCCCTTTAAGTATAAAAAGGGGGAATGTTTATGGGCGAAGTGATCGCTGTTCTGTCCGGCAAGGGCGGAACGGGCAAAACCACGCTCTGCGCCGCATTGGCTACCTCCCTTGCCCACCTTGGCGAAACGGTGCTGTGCATCGACTGCGATGTGGGCTTGCAGAATTTGGATATTGCCTTAGGTCTTTCCGAAGAAGCCGCCCTTTCCTTTGCAGACATATATAGCGGAGAATACAGTTTGACAATGGCAGCCAATCATCCCTTCTTCCCCGGTCTGCAATTTCTCACTGCGCCTATGGGCTGCGCCGCCGCAGATGTGGATTTTGAAGGCTTTGCCCGTCTTTTAGCCCAGGCGCGGCAGCAGTTTTCTTACATATTTTTAGATGCGCCCGCAGGCATTGAAGCCGGCTTTTCCTTGGCTGCCCAATATGCCGACCGTGTAATCCTGGTTACCAATACCGACCCCGCATCCATCCGGGACGCTACCCAGGCAGGAAATGCGCTGGAGCTGATGGGTAAAACCAATGTGCGCTTGATTGTCAACCGTATTCACAAGGGAACTTTAGATGCTATGGGTCTTACGGTAGACGATATTATGGATAGTGCAGGACTTCCTCTGCTTGGCATCGTGCCGGAGGATGTAAATGTGGTCCTTGCTGCCGCAAAGGGGCAGCCCTTAATTCGGGCATCCCGGGGTGGCGCGGCCGCCGCCTGCCGCCGCATTGCCAAGAGAATTACAGGGCAAACCGTTCCTGTCCGCCTTTGACCGAAAGGAGTGTTTCTTATGAATATTGCATTTTTAGCCCACGATAAGAAAAAAGAACTGATGGTTAAATTTTGCACAGCCTACAAAAGCATACTGCTCAAGCACAACCTTTTGGCCACGGCAACCACAGGTCGGCTGATTGCCGACAATACAGGTCTGCCCATTACCCTGCTGCTTTCTCACAAGCAGGGCGGTCATCAGCAGATTAACGCCCGTATTGCTTATAACGAAATTGACCTGGTTATTCTCTTCAGCGACCCCAACTCCATTGACGCGGTGGACGATAACCAAATGCTGGAAACCATCCGCCACTGTGATCGCCACAATATCCCCATCGCCACCAACTTAGGCAGCGCAGAAATCGCCATTATGGGTCTGCAGCGGGGCGACTTGGACTGGCGTGAAATGTATCACAGCAAAACCCGTTTTTAAGAAAAATATTGCCTTGCTGCCAAGGCAGCAAGGCTTTCCTTTTTCAAACGCTTCCCCCGAGGGGAAGCTGTCATCAATCGGTACTAAAAGGCCGATTGATGACTGATGAGGAATACGGGCGGCAATCTGCGAATCTGTAATGCTTTTAGGCTTTTTCCGTGTTGGTGATAGACATCCGGCATTTTCCAAGCCTGTAAGTTGTGCCGACCTTTAGATTTTCTCCCGATTTCCTCATCCGACTTTTTTCGTCTGGCAAAGCAGACGAAAAAAGCCAACTTCCCCCCGGGGGAAGGAAGCATTCTTGCCTTAATTTCGCACTGTAATACCTTGTTGACAAGGCATTTCTTTTATACTTGGAGGTTCACTTATGGAAAGAATCAAACCCCGGACCCTGTCCGGCTTTATGGAGCTTTTGCCCCAAAAGCAAATCCAATTTGAGCGGATGACCGAGATTTTGCGCAATACCTACGGTCTTTACGGCTTTGCCCCTTTGGACACCCCCGCCATAGAGGACGCCCAAATTCTCCTTGCCAAGGGTGGTGGCGAGACCGAAAAGCAGATTTACCGTTTCCAAAAGGGCGATAACGATTTGGCGCTTCGCTTTGATCTGACCGTTCCCCTTGCCAAATATGTGGCGCTCCACGCAAATGAGCTGGCATTCCCCTTCCGCCGTTTCCAAATCAGCAAGGTCTATCGTGGCGAACGGGCGCAGAGAGGTCGTTTCCGTGAATTTTATCAGGCGGATATTGACATTATCGGCGACACCAAGCTGGACATTTTGAATGAAGCGGAAATCCCCGCCATTATTTACCGGGTTTTCACCGGCTTTGGTCTGTCCCGCTTCCAAATTCGGGTCAATAACCGCAAAATTCTCAACGGCTTTTATACGATGCAGGGTCTCAGCGAGCAAAGTGGCGATGTGATGCGCACGGTAGACAAGTTAGACAAAATCGGCGCAGAAAAGGTACGCAAAATCTTAACAGAGGATTTGGCAATCGCTCCCGAAAAAGCCGACGCGGTGCTTGCCTTTATTGCCATCCGCGGCACAAACGCAGAGGTGCTTGCCGCTTTGGAGGGCTACCGCGGCAACAACGAGCTGTTTGACAGGGGCTTGGATGAATTAAACGCCGTTACCAAAAATCTCTCCGCCTTCGGCGTTCCCGAAGATAATTTTGCTGTAGATCTGACCATTGCACGAGGTTTGGATTATTACACCGGCACCGTTTACGAAACCACGCTCTTAGACCACCCGGAAATCGGCTCTGTCTGCTCCGGCGGTCGGTACGACGACCTTGCCGGTTACTATACCGACCGGCAGCTGCCCGGTGTGGGTATTTCCATCGGTCTGACCCGGCTGTTT
>JAZRKY010000040.1:0-4442 GCA_045646585.1 Faecousia sp.
GTCCAGAACAGCGATCTTCTTTGCGGAAGCGGGGATTGCAGCCAGCAGATGCTCGGAGCTCCAGGGACGGAACAGACGAACCTTGATCAGACCGACCTTTTCGCCGTGAGCGTTCAAATAATCAACAACTTCCTCGGTAACGTCGCAGAAGGAACCCATAGCAACGATAACGCGGTCAGCGTCAGCAGCGCCGTAGTAGTTGAACAGCTGATAATCAGTGCCCAGCTTGGCGTTGACCTTAGCCATGTACTTCTCAACAACTGCGGGCAGTGCGGTGTAGTACTTGTTGCAGGACTCACGGTGCTGGAAGAAGATGTCGTCGTTTTCGTGAGAGCCACGCATTGCGGGACGCTCGGGGTTCAGGGAGTGCTTGCGGAATGCATCCACAGCATCCATATTGGTCATTTCCTTCAGATCCTCGTAGTCCCAGATAGCGATCTTCTGGATCTCGTGGGAGGTACGGAAGCCGTCGAAGAAGTTGATGAAGGGAACGCGGCCTTCCAGAGCAGCCAGGTGGGCAACAGCGCCCAAATCCATAACTTCCTGCACATTGGTCTCACACAGCATAGCGAAACCGGTCTGACGGCAAGCGTAAACGTCGGAATGGTCGCCAAAAATGTTCAGCGCCTGGGTAGCGACGGTACGTGCAGAGACGTGGAATACGCTGGGCAGCAGCTCACCGGCGATCTTATACATATTGGGGATCATCAGCAGCAGACCCTGAGAAGCGGTGTAGGTGGTGGTCAGGGCGCCGGCGGCCAGGGAGCCGTGAACAGTACCGGCAGCGCCGGCTTCGGACTGCATCTCCACAACCTTAACCGTGTTGCCAAAGATGTTTTTACGACCTGCAGCGGACCACTGGTCAACATAGTCGGCCATAGGGCTGGAGGGCGTAATGGGGTAGATGCCAGCTACTTCGGTAAAAGCGTAGCTAACGTGGGCGGCAGCGGTATTGCCGTCCATTGTCTTAAATTTTCTAGCCAAATTAAAATACCTCCTAAAGTATTCATTTTTTGCGCATATATAATAACACCTTTTTTCTGGTTTGTAAAGCAATAATCCCCGCCAACAGGGGAAAAAAGTGGAAAAATATTGTTATTTTTCATAGAATGAAAAAAAGAATTGTCTTTTTAGGGCAAATGGAGTATGATATAATTTAGACTATGTATGGGAGATGGCGTAATGATTTGCAGTGTACATACGATGAGCGTTACCGGCATCCGGGGCAATGCGGTCCGGGTGGAATGTTATATATCCAACGGCCTGCCTGCTTTTGACATTGTGGGACTTCCCGATGCGGCGGTGAAGGAAGCCCGGGAAAGAGTCCGCGCTGCGGCGAAAAACAGCTCTATGAAATTCCCCACAGGGCGAATCACTGTAAATCTTGCCCCTGCCAGCCTAAAAAAGGCAGGCACCCATTATGACTTGCCTATCTTACTTAGCATTATGTGCGCCTGCGGCGCTGTCCGCAGACCCAAGTCCACTACGGCTTTCTTGGGTGAGGTGAGCCTGGACGGGCAAATTCGCCCCATTACCGGCGTGCTGCCTATGGCTATTGCGGCAAAGCAGGAGGGCTTTACCCATATCTTCGTTCCGGCGGAAAATGCGCCGGAGGCAACACTTGCCCGAGGCCCTGCGATTATGCCTGTTAATACTGTCCGGGAGCTGGTGGAAGCCTTAAACGGAGAACGGGAGCTGACCGAAGAGCCCATTTGGGTGCCTGAGCAAACAGAAGGGGAGCTTTTGGATTTTAAGGATGTGCTTGGTCAGGAAAATGTAAAGCGGGCGATGGAAGTGGCCGCCGCCGGCGGACACAATATGTTGCTCATTGGCCCTCCAGGCTCGGGTAAAAGTATGCTCAGCCGGAGATTACCGTCCATCCTGCCGGATATGACCTGGAAGGAATCGTTGGATGTTACCCAAATATACTCGGTTATGGGTATGCTTTCTCCCAAAGCGCCGCTGATTCGCCAGCGTCCCTTCCGCAATCCCCATCATACGGTTTCCAATGCCGGTCTGGTCGGTGGCGGCACGAATCCCAAACCAGGTGAGATTTCCCTTGCCCATAAGGGCGTTCTGTTTTTGGATGAGCTGCCGGAATTTCGGAAAGACACCCTCGATATGATGCGCCAGCCCTTAGAGGACGGTCAGGTTACCATCGCCCGGGTGTCCGGCGCTTACAGCTACCCGGCAGAATTTATGCTGGTATGCGCGATGAACCCCTGCAAATGCGGCTATTACGGAGACCCATCGGGAAAATGCACCTGCAGCGAGCAGGCGGTGAAAAATTACAGAAGCCGTATTTCCGGACCGTTACTGGACAGAATTGATATTATCGTGGAAGTGCCTGCGGTGGATTTTGAAAACCTGCGCCGCAGGGAAGAGGCAGAGCCTTCTTCAGCGGTGAAGGAACGGGTCAATGCCGCCCGGGATATTCAAAACCGCCGGTATGGAGAGAGCAGCGGTATGTGTAATGCCCGAATGGGTCCCAACGAGCTGCGTTTCCATTGTCAGATTGACGATGATGGCGCCCAGCTGATGAAAATGGCATTTGATACATTCGGTCTGACAGCCCGGAGCTATGACCGCATATTAAAAGTAGCCAGAACCATTGCCGATTTAGATGGCAGCCGGGATATTACCCCTGAGCATTTAGCGGAGGCTGTCCGCTACAGAACAGTAGAAATTTGATGAGGTATGAATTGTGAAAGAGATTTTTTTGCTGAAATTAGGCGAGATTGTATTAAAAGGCGCCAACCGCCGGCAGTTTGAGGACAAGCTGCGGCAGAATATCCGCCGCAGAATGCGGGCGTACGGTAATTTTGATGTATATATTATGCAGTCTACCGTTTATGTAGAGCCGATGGATGATATGGCGGATGTAGACGGCGCGTGGGAAGCCTGCCACGCCATTTTCGGTGTGGTAAGTTTGTGCCGCTGCCGCCCCTGTGAGAAAAATATTGACCGTATTTATGAAACGGCTGAAGCCTACTTGGGCGATGATTTGGATTTTGCCAAGTCCTTTAAGGTAGAGTCCAAGCGTTCGGATAAGGCTTTCCCTATGAACTCTATGGAAATCTCCCGGGAGATTGGCGGTCGTCTTGCGGACGCTCACCCCGATTGTAAGGTAGATGTACGGCATCCTGAGTATATCGTTTATGTAGAGGTTCGTGATTTGGCTGCCTATGTCCACGGCCCGGCAGAACCGGGAGCCGGCGGCCTGCCCACCGGCGTTGGCGGCAGAGCCATGTGCCTGCTCTCCGGCGGTATTGACTCTCCTGTGGCGGCCTATATGATGGCAAAGCGGGGCGTGGAGGTGGAAAGCGTCCATTTCTTCTCCTATCCCTATACCTCTCAGCTGGCGAAGAACAAGGTGATAGAGCTTTCCCGTCTGGTAACCCGCTATTGCGGCAGAATGACAGTCAATATTGTCAGCTTTACCGCCATTCAGGAAGCCATCCGGGATAATTGCCCCGAGGAGTACTTTACCCTCATTATGCGCCGCTTTATGATGGAAATTTCCCAGCGGATTGCCCAAAAACACGGGTGTGATGCTTTGATTACCGGCGAAAACTTAGGTCAGGTGGCAAGCCAGACTATGCAGGCAATGGCGGTAACCGGCGCTGTAGTGGATATTCCGATTTTTATGCCCTTAGTGGGTATGGACAAGGAAGAAATTGTAACCATCGCTCGGAAAATCGGCACATTGGATACTTCCATCCTGCCCTATGAGGACTGCTGTACCGTCTTTACCCCCAAGCATCCCAAGACAAAGCCTGTGCTTTCTCAGGTAATGGAGGCAGAAAAGGGGCTTGATCGGGAAAAACTGATTGAGGAAGCGCTTAACAATGTGGAAAAGCTTACGGTGAAGTATGATGACGCACCTTATCTCTGAGCTTTTTGAAGCACTCAACGGCAAGACCCTTGCTACGGCGGAAAGCTGTACCGGGGGTATGATTGGAGAGTGGATTACCGCCGTGGCGGGCAGCTCGAAAATCTATAAGGGCGGTATTATTTCCTATACAAATGCGGTAAAAGCCGCTCTTTTAGGGGTAAATGAGGAGCTTATTGAAAGAGAGGGCGCAGTTTCTGCCCCGGTGGCGGAAGAGATGGCTGTGGGCGCGCGGCTGGCACTAAAGGCAGATGTAGCTATATCGGTTACCGGCCTTGCCGGTCCTTCCGGCGATGACCGGGGAACGCCTGTTGGCACGGTTTATATCGGCTATGCCGACAGCAGGGGAGCAGAGGCAATTTGTTTTCGCTTTGATGGCGACAGAGAACAGGTTCGCGCCCAAGCTGCCAAGGAAGCGCTGAAATTGGCGCTTTCTAAAAATAACAAGCCGAATGTATCGGGCTGATTTCTTTTATTTATCGGTTGACAGAAACAGAAATTCAAGCTATAATACTGTGGCTTGCTAAGTCGGATCGTAGCCATGTCGTTC
>JAZRKY010000041.1:0-4210 GCA_045646585.1 Faecousia sp.
GGCATTAGCGATAACCACAGCTTTTTCTTATACATACAATCACCTCATAACAGGATATGTGCAAACCCACTGCCAATGAACATTCCTATTTGTAATCTCATAGAATGACTTGGAACGACAAGTTTCAAATATGTATAGGAGGAATTACTGTGGAAATGAAAAACCGCCGGAAGGGTTACACAGGTGTACTGCCGCCTGTAGCGCCGCTGGCGAACCCTTATGTTCCCTTTCAAAAGGAAAATCCACCCACCTATCCCCCAAGAAAAGGTCTCGTAAGAGGCACATTATATCCCGGTCTTGACCTGCCGTTTATGGGTATGGTCAACAACAAGGAAAAGGCGGTTACACCGCTGACGGAGTTGCAAACCCTTGCCTTTGTTCTGCAGGAGCTTGCCCTTTATTTAGATACTCACAGAGATGACAAGGACGCCTTGGAGGTCTACTGTGAATATCAGAAGAAGTATGAGGAAGCAAGGATGCAATATGAAGCAAAATGCGGTCCGCTGACCCACAATTCGTCATGCTGCGGTAAGGAGTACCGCTGGCTTGACGATCCGTGGCCCTGGGAATATGCAGCAAATCGGGGGGTATAAGTATGTTTGTATATGATAAAAAGCTTCAGTTTCCTGTAAAAATCGACCGCCCAAATCCCCGGCTTGCCAGTGTGATTATCAGCCAGTACGGCGGTCCTGACGGTGAATTAGGCGCATCGCTGCGCTATTTATCCCAGAGATACTCTATGCCCTTTGACGAACTCAAAGGTCTCTTAACAGACATCGGCGTGGAGGAATTGGGGCACCTGGAAATGGTTGGCGCCCTTGTCCATCAGCTGACCCGTAACTTAAAGGACAGCCAAATCCAAGATTCCGCATTTGCGCCCTACTTTGTAGACCACACTACCGGCGTATATCCCACCTTTGCCTCCGGCACGCCCTGGACTGCCGCGACCATTGCCGTTAAGGGCGACCCAATCGCTGACCTTACTGAAGATTTAGCTGCCGAGCAAAAAGCAAGAGTAACCTACGACAACATTCTCCGGCTCTCCGATGACCCGGATGTAAACAATGTCATTAAGTTCCTCCGGGAACGCGAGGTTGTTCACTTCCAGCGCTTTGGCGAAGCCATTGAGCTGCTTCGGGAGAAGCTGAACAAAAAAAATGTTTACGCTATGAATCCTGCGATGGATATGTAACAAAGAACGGACGAGGCCAGTCGGTCTCGTCCGTAAATATTTCCCGGGAAATCAGTTTGTACGGTTGGTAAGCTGTTGCGCCAAGGAGAGCATAAACTCGTTATTATCAAAGAAATAAAGGCAATCCATCGCTGCGGCGGTTTGGGATTTTACCATTCCCTCGCTGATTTCAAGACCGTATAGGCTGACAAAGGTGTTCTTGCCTGCATCTGTGCCTACGGCTTTACCCATAGATTCCTTGGTGCCGATTACATCCAAAATATCGTCCCGAATTTGGAACGCAAGTCCTAAATGGCGGGCAAACTTTGATGCCCAAATAATTTGCTCCTCGCTGCCGCCGCCGGCGAGGACACCCAGGACACAAGCGGCTTTCATCAGCGCGCCGGTCTTTCTCTCCTGAATATTCAAAATCTCCTGCTCGGTACATTCCCGGCTCTCACTTTGTATATCCAAAATCTGTCCGCCGACCATACCTAAAGCGCCGGCGCATTCGGCAAGCACTTGGGTAGCGCGGACACGCACCTCAGCGCTAAAAGGCGAAGAGGCAATCGAAGAAAAGGCTTCGGTAAGCAGCGCATCCCCTGCAAGGACAGCTACCGCCTCCCCATATACCTTATGGGTTGTAGGCTTGCTGCGACGGAGGTCATCGTTGTCCATACAGGGCAGGTCATCGTGGATGAGACTGTAAGTATGGACCATTTCCACGGCGGCAGCAAAGGGGGCTGCGGCTTGCCAATCCCCGCCGCACATCCGGCAAAAATCCAGCACAAAAATGGGGCGAAGGCGCTTACCGCCGGCAAGTAAGCTATAATTCATAGCTTCAATTAACGCCTGCTGGGGTACCTTCGGGTAATTTAAGCAGCTATCCTTTAGATAGGTTTCTATAAATGTGGAATATTCCGCAGTAATGTTATTGCTCATAGGTAAAGGTCTCCTCTGTAGGCGCGCCGTCAGCGCCGGGCACAATTTTTTTAACGGTAAGCTCAGCTTCATCCAATAGCTTTCCGCAGCTTGCAACCAGCTCGGTGCCTTCCTGGAAGAGTTTAAGGGATTCTTCCAGTGGCGCATCGCCCTTTTCCAAGGTGCGGACAATCTGCTCCAAGCGGGTCATATTTTCTTCAAAGCTCTTTTTAGCCATTTATATTCTCCTTTTCTTCCACAAGGGCGAAAATATTGCCATCTTCCAACCGAATGCGAATTTTGTCGCCGGAATCAATCTGCTCTACAGAACGAATGACTGCTCCATCCTCTTTTTGGGTGATGGAATAGCCGCGGGATAAGACTTTAAGAGGACTAAGGGCATCCAGCTTTGCAGTGGCAGACAAAAATCGTGTTTTACTTGTGTTTGTTGCTCTCTCCTGGGCGGAAATCAAACGCTGAGACAGATGATCTAAGTTATTTCTGCGGATTGTAAGCGCCGATTCAGGTCCTTTTAAGGCGTTGCTGGCGGCTAAGGTATTTAAGTGCCGCCGGGCAGCAACGAGAGATTTAACCATACAGGTCTGCATAGCAGATTGCATACTGTCTAAGCTCTGCAGCAGGGCATCCCTGTCGGGTACGGCAAGCTCCGCGCCGTTAGAAGGAGTAGCTGCCCGCAAATCTGCCACAAAATCAGAAATGGTAACATCCGGCTCGTGTCCAACCGCTGAAATAACGGGAATTTCAGACTGAAAAATTGCCATAGCTACCTGCTCGTCGTTAAACGCCCACAAATCCTCAATAGAGCCGCCGCCCCGACCAACAATCAATAAATCGCCTAATTTATAGTAATTAGCATAGCCAATGGCAGACGCAATCTCTCCCGGCGCTTCAGCACCTTGCACCCGGACAGGGAGCAAACGAACTTTTGTCAAAGGATAGCGCTTGCGCAGAATGCGGAGCATATCGTGAACGGCTGCGCCGGCTTCACTTGTGATAATGCAGATGCATTTGGGATATTTAGGCAGGGGTTTCTTGTGCATCGGGTCAAACAGACCCTTTTCCTGTAATTTCTTCTTTAACTGCTCAAAAGCGATATATAAATCGCCCACGCCATCGGGAATCATCCCGGTGCAGTATAGCTGATACGCGCCGTCTCTGGGAAATACGGTAATGCGACCCATCGCTACGATTTTCATTCCGTTTTCCGGGCGGAATTTAAGACTACCTGCGCTGCCACGAAACATTACGCACTTTAAGGACGCCGTTTCGTCCTTCAGCGTAAAGTAGTGATGCCCGGAGGGATAAAACTTATAATTGCTGATTTCACCCCGAATGGCTAAGCCCGTAAGATTCGGGTCGCTGTCCATCCGGGTGCGGATATATTCATTTATCTGCCCGACGGACAACACATCTCGTGCCATTTTAACCCTCCAAATGTCTGTAGGTCAGTACTGCAATACCTAAGGCATTGTCTGTAGAATACTGTGGCTCTGCGAAAACAGGATTATATTTCTCCATTTGCGTTCTTAAAAGGGAGTTGGATGCCACACCGCCGGAAAATACCACCGGCAGGCCGGGATAAGCCTTCATCGCCTGCTCCGTAGCTTTAGTTACGGCAAAAATCACACTGGAGAGGGCGTAGGCTGCCGCATCTTCCGGGCTGCTCCCCTTTCCGTAAAATTGCTGGACATTATTCTGCACGCCGGAAAGTGAGAATTTCATATCTGAACATTTTACACGGAAAAAGTCCTTATTTTCTGCGGTTTGGCTCAGTTTATCCAAGCTCTTTCCGGCTGGAAACGGCAGGGAAAGCATCTGCCCTGTGCGGTCGATAAGCTGACCGGCAGAAATGTCCGTTGTGCCGCCAATGATTTGACAGTCCACATTCTTTCCGTTAGGTGTAACCAGCAGAAGCTCCGTCGTTCCACCGGACAAGTGCCAGGCAAGATGGGGCTTATCCATCAAGTCCATCCGTCCTGCGCTCCATAGGGCGGCGGCCACATGCCCTTGCTGGTGAGAAAAGGCAAACAGCGGAACACCAAGGGCATCCGACAGTACCTTTGCGTGAGAGTAGCCCACCATAAAGCAAGGCATATA
>JAZRKY010000042.1:0-8965 GCA_045646585.1 Faecousia sp.
TAGGGGAAGCCCTTGGAACGGGTATAAAAAAGCACGCGGCTGAAAAGCCGCGTGCTAAGAGGATTATTTATAGAACTTAATGTATTCAACCTTGCCTGTTGAGTTACCAACAGCAATCTTGACTTCGCCGGTAAGATTGGAAAGGTCATAGGTTGTTACACCATTCGAGGTGGTGCCGGTTACTGTCGTACCACCAACAGTAACGGTGTAGGAGCCAGCCGTTACCTTAATTTCCAGTTTAACAAACGGATTGGAAGAAAGCGTAATGTAACCTTTTTTGCTCTGCCACTGCATTGTGCTTGACTGATTCATTACCTGATAAGATGTATAGGAATAGTCGCCTTCTGTCTTGGTGTTGTTGTTAGCGGCATAACTTGTAGTGTTGAAATCGTCCTTGGTTATCGCGAGTACAACGGTAGGCTCGGTGTTTCCACCGATGGTCAGACCACAGTTTCCACAAGTGCCATTATCAGTGGTGTGGCCAAGTGCAGCAATTTCCTCGGTGCTTACCACCTCGCCACAATCATTACAGGTAACGGTTTTTGAACCTGCTGCGGTACAAGTTGCAGTTACTGTTTCGGTTGTATTGGTGTGCTGGCAAGCAGGGGTTTCAGGATTTTCAGGAGTTTCGCCACCAGAAGTGCCGGTGTTGCATACATAGAATGCAAGTGTTTGATCTGCAATATTAGTTGTTGTAGAAGTGTAGCAACGAACATCGGGATTGGTGGTGTAGACGCCAAGATAACGATTTGTAGCTGTGTTTTTCAAATATCCACTGGTAGCGTCAATCGTAAATACGTTGTTTGTATTCGTACCTACACGAACGCCGTTGTTGGTAGCTGTGCAGTAGAGCCAGGTTGCTGTAGTTCCGTTGGGATAGATTGTCAAGTTTCCGCTGTTATTAGTGATATTCCACTTTATATCGTCGGCAATGTTGTCAGTTAATTTGTCGCCGTCAACTTTTACTATTTCTGCTGTCGGTGCGCTTGATGCACCGTTAGCACTGCTCAGAGCATACAATGTGTCGCCTTTTATCCAGACAATAACAACAATGTCGGTGGATTTAATATCAGCAAGGTCAGCAAGTGTCCACTGCTCTTGTGCTTCGGTGTTACCTTCCTCAATACCACAACCGGTGCATTCGCCGTTTTGATAAGTGTGTTCACCGGTAGCTTTAATAACGGTTTCCTTTATGCCTTCGCACTTAGAGCAGGTTTCGACTTTGAGACCGTCTTCTGTACAAGTAGCTTGTGTTTCAGAGGTGATTTCATATTTGTGTTCACAGGGGGGATAAGCGGTTACGGTAATACTATTAAAGCGAGCCTGTCCTGCCAAACTAAAGGTGATACTGTCAACAGCTTCTGTGAATGTAATGGTGTAGGTGCTATCAGAATTAACCCAGGTATGGCCTGCTTCGGTCAAGGAAGTCTCGAGTGCAGTTTTGTAATCTTCCTTTTCGTCGTCGCTCACAATAACAATTTGGGTTATACCGGAAGCTGCTATAGTAACAGAGGAGCTCTTGTACAGACGGACAGGGTTGCTGTAATCTGCAATGTTAGTTGTGGAAGCAGCTTTTTCGTTTGTGAATATGATGCCGTTCTGTTCCCAAACCTGCTTCTCGGAAGAAAATTCGGTACGGTTATCGGTGTTTTCAAAGGAAAGAGTGTAGTTCTGGGGAATGAAGTTTTCACAGTAGCTCTCCAGGTATGCAACCTCGTCGCCGTCGACCGTGCGGTTTATCATTGCTTGCATTTTGAGCTTCTGTGCAAGGCTAAAGCGTCCGGCCTTTTCGTTGAGGTCGGTCAGAATATCCGTGGGGGTAACTGTGGTAGTGGTTTTGCTATCAACAATTACTTCCTTATCGTATCCGGCGTTGACCTTAATGTAAGCACCGTACTCGTTGGAGCGATCTTCGGTCAAAACATCCTTGGACAGGGAGTTATTAAGGTCAAAGTAAACACGCAGGCCGTTTTTGCCGTCAAACTTAGCCCAGTGCTTGGCGTAACGATTGTCATACTCCTCGTGGTTGGGCTGATTGTCCAAAGTTGTGTTATGCAGACCGAATTCGCCTTTGTCGATCAGATCGGCAACTACATTGTCGGCGATAACAGTGATGCCAACGATGATTTTAGCGGAGTGGGTGTTTACACCTTTGGAGGAAACCATAATATTGAAAGGGTGGGCGGAATATGTACCGTTTTCGCTCTTAACAGCCAGGTACTTGTAGTCGTTAAACTGCGCCCAAGCATTGATGGTGCCTCCGCTGCCTTCATCAAGGGTCAGTGTACCTGCACTGTTACCGGTCAGATCCCAATCGCCTTCCATAAACTTGGTGTCAACAATGGTCAGAGTAACGCCCTTTTTGATGCTAATGGTGGCATCAAGACCGTTCAGGTTGAGGACCTTGTTGTTGTCGGTAATTTCAGTAATTTTATCACCGTGGGCATCAACTACCTGAACAACCGTATTTTCGCCAATAACTTTCTCAACGGCTGTATAATCAGCTTCTATTGTCTCAGCCTTGGTGGCGGGGGCAGCGATGAAGATCACAGCGGCGACCATAATCACAGCCAGGAGAATTGCAAGTAAATTCTTCTTCATTTGATTTTACCTCCATAAAACCATTTTATAGCCTTTTGGAAAGCTAAAATTTACTGTGTTTTCGCGAAAGTAATCTTTTCACACATATATCCATTATATACCCTATGTCAAGCATTTTGGGGGTAATTTTCGGAAAAAACAGTACTTTTTTCACTTTTGTGCAAATAGCACAGGATTTTTGTGGAAAAAACAGGAAAAGGGGGAGGTGGGCGAGCGATACTCGACCTCATGATGTCATTCCGAGCGTAGCTGAGGAATCCGTTGTCATTCTGAGCGACCGAAGGGAGTCGAAGAATCTACGCATCGAATATTTGCTGCGCAAAAACGATAATGCGAAGATCCTTCGGCGCGGCTTCGCCTTGCTTAGGATGACAGGAGAGGGGAGGGCGTGCGACAGAAAATGTAAGGGCTTGACAGGGCGTGGGATGTATGCTAATATATGAACAAATATTCATATGAACATATATTCATAAAAGGAGCGTACTTATGAAACACGACCATACTCTGCAATTAGGGCAGGTGAAAGGGCAGATGCCTGCCGATGACCGGCTGTGTGAGCTGGCGGATTTGTTTAAGTCCTTTGGAGATTCCACAAGGATGAAGATTTTATATGCCCTGTCAGTTTCCGACTTGTGCGTCTGCGCCATCGCGGAGCTTTTGGGAATGGAGCAGTCTGCTATCTCCCATCAGCTGAAAAAGCTGCGGCAGGCGAAGCTGGTATGCTGCCGCCGGGAGGGAAAAACGGTTTATTACGCCCTGGATGATGACCACGTCCGGGAATTGGTAGCGGTGGGCTTTGCCCATCTGACGGAGGAAGAAAAATGAGCCACGAACACGAACATAAATGCGGTTGCGAACACCATCACGACCACCACGAGCACAAATCCTGCGGCTGTGGGTACGACCATCAGCACGAACACAGCCACTGCCACTGTGAACACGACCACCATCACGAACAGGGCGGCTGTTCCTGCGGCCACGACCACCACGAGCATCATCACCACGAACACGAATCTTGCGGCTGCGGCCACGACCATCACCACGAGGAAGGCTGTGCCTGTTGCGAAGCCAAGCTGCGTGGGGAAGTAAAGGTAGAAAAGACCGTTCTTTACAGAATAGCGGCTTCCGCGGTGCTGTTTTTGGGCGGATTTTTCCTCAGCGGGTGGCTTAGGACGATTTGCTTTTTGTTATCCTACGGAATTATCGCCTGGGATATTTTGTGGGCTGCGGCGAAAAATATCTGCCGGGGCAAGGTCTTTGACGAGCAGTTTTTGATGGCGATTGCCAGCATCGGCGCGTTTTGCATCGGGGAATACCCGGAAGCGGTGGCGGTAATGCTGTTTTATCAGATTGGCGAGACATTCCAGACCCTTGCCGTTGGCAAAAGCCGGGCATCTATTACAAAGTTGATGGATTTGCGCCCGGATCGGGCGACCGTTTTGCGAAATGGGGAGGAAATAACCGTTTCTCCCGAAAATGTGGCGGTGGGCGAAATTATCGTGGTGCGACCCGGTGAGCGAATCCCGCTGGATGGCATTATTGTGGATGGCGCATCCAATATCGACAATTCTGCCCTTACCGGCGAGAGCATTCCTCAGGCAGCAAGAATTGGTAAGCGGGTGCTTAGCGGCGGCGTTAATCAGACCGGCGTTTTGCACATTCAAACGGAAAGCCTGTACGCCCAAAGCACAGCGGCGAAGATTTTGGAGCTTGTGGAACACGCATCTGAGAAAAAAGCCAAGAGCGAACGGTTTATCACCCGGTTTTCACGGTGGTACACCCCTTGCGTGGTAGCGGGAGCCGCTCTTTTGGGCTTTATTCCCCCGTTTTTTGTGGGAAATTTAAGCGGTTGGGTTCATCGGGCGTTGGTATTTTTGGTGGTTTCCTGCCCCTGCGCGCTGGTGGTGTCTGTACCGCTGTCCTTTGTGGGCGGTATCGGCGGCGCAGCCCGGCGGGGCATCTTGATTAAAGGCGCAGATGCCCTGGAAGCCCTTTCCAAGGTGGACACGGTGGCTTTTGACAAGACCGGCACGCTGACAACCGGCGTTTTCCAGCCAAAAGAGGTTTGCTCTGTAGAAATTTCCCAGGAAGAGCTGCAAGAAATTGCGGCGGCGCTGGAAAAGCACTCCAATCACCCCATTGCCCGGTGCTTGGCGATTCTGGGCAATAAAAAAGCGGAAAATGTGGAGGAAACAGCCGGTGGCGGCGTTTCCGGCCTGGTAGACGGCAGACGGTGCTTTGCGGGAAGCCGGCGGTTTTTGGAGAATATGGGGATTTCTGTTCCCCAGTGCTTAGGCAACGGCACGGTGATTCATATTGCCCGGGAGGAAGACTATCTTGGCTACATTACCGCCCGGGATGTGGTTCGCCCGGAGGCAAAGGATACGGTTGCGCTGCTGGAAAAGCGGGAAATTCGTACCCTGATGCTTACCGGCGACCGCCCGGATATTGCCGAACGGGTGGGGAAGGAAATCGGTATCGGAAAAGTGTTTGCCCAGCTGCTTCCCCAGGATAAGGTGGCAATTTTGGAAGGGGAAATGGAAAAGGGTCGCCGTGTGGCGGTGATTGGCGACGGCATTAACGATGCGCCGATTCTTGCCCGGGGCGATGTGGGTATTGCTATGGGCGGCATCGGCAGCGACGCAGCCATCGAGTCGGCGGATGTGGTGCTGATGGAAGATAAGCTCTATAAAGTGCCGGAGGCCATTCGCTTATCGAAGAAAACGATGAAAATCGTAAAGCAAAATATTATCTTTGCATTAGGCGCAAAGGGTGTTATACTCGTTTTGGGCGCGCTGGGAATTGCCAATATGTGGATTGCCGTGTTTGGCGATGTAGGTGTGATGATCCTGGCAACGCTGAACGCCCTCAGGAGCTATTTATGGAAGAAGTAAAGATTATTGCGATGGATTTGGATGGAACGCTTTTAGATTCTGAGAAGCGTTTGTCAGAAGAAAACCGAGCCGCTTTGGAAGCGGCTGCGGCAAAGGGCATCCAAATTGTGCCTGCCACCGGGCGGATTTACGCCATTTTTCCCGAGGAAATCCGGCAGCTGCCTTTTATTAACTATGCCATCACGGTCAACGGCGCAGAGGTCTATGATGTGAAAAATGACCGTTCTATCGCCAAAAATGAGCTTTCCTGGCAGAAGGCTGTGGAGGTTATGGAATATTTGGACGGCTTTGATGTGGTTTATGACTGTTATCAGGGCGGCTGGGGCTATATGACCGCAGAGCATTTGGAAAAGGTGGGGGATTACCTCACCAGCGACCATTTTAAGGCGATTTACAAGAAATCCCGGCAGCCTGTGCCGGAGCTGAAAGTGTATCTCCGGGAAAAGGGAGAGGGCGTGCAAAAGTTGCAGTTTTGCACGAAAAATCAGACCCTTCGCGCCTTTTTGCTGGAGGAGCTTAAAACCCGGTTTGAGGGCGTGGCAATCAGTACGGCGCTGCCCTATAACGGAGAGGTCAATGACGCAAACGGACATAAGGGTGGCGCGCTGGAGAAGCTGTGCCAGCATTTGGGCTGCACGATGGAAAATGTAATGACCTTTGGCGACGGTCTTAACGATATTACAATGCTGGAAATGGCAGGTATTTCCTTTGCGATGGAAAATGCCGCCCCGGAAGTCAAGGCGGCGGCAAAATATGTAACCGGAAAAAACGATGAAAGCGGTGTCGCCCAAGGGATTCGAAAGTTTTGCTTATAAAAGAAAGCCACCCCGTCGGGTGGCTTTCTTAGTTGATAATTGACAGTTGACAATGGACAATTATGGTGTCGGCTTTGCCGACGGATTAAAAGTTTATTTGTCATTGCGAGGCTCGCAGAGCCGTGGCAATCTCCCGGTACAACTTGCTTTGATTTACTTTATTAGAATGGAAAGCAGGGTTTCTTTTGTTAACCCAACAATGCAGCCTGTATCTGCTTTTTCTGTGGCGGCGCGGAAACCGTCTGCCGTGGCGGGCTGACCGATAAAGGCATCCGTCAGGGCGGTTAAATCGCCTGCGGCAAAGAAATCGCCGAAGAGGGATGCTTCTGCAATACAGCCTTTTTCTACCCGAAATTGCAAGGTCAGGCTGCCGCAGCCCTCAATACGCCCGGAAAGGGTCATATCGCAGGCAGGCGATGCGCCCCAGTTCCACGCCCAAGTGTCATAGCGGCTTTCTTTCAAGGCGGTAATGGCGGAAATGTCTGCCGCCGTTAAGCGATATGTTTCCATCTGCTCATTCTCAAAGAGGGCTTTCAGCAGAGCGTTCTGAAAGACCGCTAAGGTTGTACCCTCTGCCAGCAGGGGCTTTAGGTTGGTGATTCGGCTGCGGACAGATGCCACGCCCTTTGCCTTGATTTTCTCTGGGTCGGGGCGGAGGGCCTTTGCGGCGTTTTCCAGCCGGGAGTCGAAAAGAAGTGTGCCGTGGTGCATAACCCTACCGTTTTTTACATACTGGGCGTTGCCGGAAAATTTCATACCGTCTACGGTGATGTCATTTCTGCCGTTTACCTGGGCATTTGCGCCTAAGGCGCGGATTGCCTTTGCCACCGGGCGGCAAAATAGCGCCAAATCCGGCGATTTGCCTGCGGCATCCTGAATAAAAGTGAAATTTAAGTTACCCAAATCGTGATAAACGGCACCACCGCCGGAAAGCCGACGGACTACCCGGACATTATTTTCCCGGATAAAGGCTTCATCTACCTCGTTAAAAGTGTTTTGATGGCGACCGACTACCACGGTAGGGGCATTTTGCCATAATATAAAATAGTTATAGTCCTTGGAAAGTGTTTCAAAGACATACTCTTCCAAAGCCAGGTTAAAGGCAGGGTTGGTGCTTTTTACTTCTATATAACGCCAAGACATATGCCGGCCTCCTTTTTATAATGATAAGATTAGTTTATACCAATTTTTAGTGTTTGGCAAGTGTCAGGCTAAGGTGTACTGAGAGATAGCCTTGCAGATGGCTTTTACATCGGTGCTGCCGGTGAACTGGAATTTTACCTTGCCCACGCCGGACATATACAGCTCCAGCTCGGAGTCTAAGTCAAAAACACCGGCGGTTTCCAAGGAAAAGGTGCTGATTTTGCTGTAGGGGATAGAGGTATAGTCCTGCTTTTTGCCGGTAATGCCCTGCACATTGATGGCGATAATCCGCTTGTTGGTAAATACTACGCCGTCCCGTACGCTTTTGTAAGCGCCGATAACCGTTTCCCCGTCAATGAGAAAATCATTGATAATTTTGCCGAATTCATTGTCATTTACCTTTTTTAAGCGGGCGAAAAAACCTTGGCTGTTAAAATCAATCATTTTATTATGCTCCTTATTCTAAATACTGGCAAAGAACCCTTTGCGCTTTCAGTTTAGCATATTCTATCCGCCCACGCAACAGAAAAACACTGGGCAAATGCCCAGTGTTTGGGAAAGGTGGCACCAGTAATAGGAATCGAACCTATATCTAAGTCTTAGAAGTTTTCATAGGTGTTCGCACCTATCTTGGTTTTGGCGAGTTTCTTAAGCAGTGGGGTAAAATTGCCGCCACACGCCAATTTTTCACCCTCTCCGAAAGTTTAGAAAAGTGGGATACCTATCCTGATAGAAAGAGGAAAAGGCAGCCAAAAACGACTGCCCAATCATTATTTCAGATTTTCGGTTTTAAAGGTAGTATAGCCCTCGTAGTAATAGCTGTGGTCAATTCCTTTCATGAACAACTGCCGGTCGTTTACCTTGTCTGTCAAAGCGTTTTTTAAGAGGTACTTGATTTCAATATCCTTGATAGGACTTCTTTCCATAGCAAGAAGATAATCCTCTTTATCCACAAGACTCCAGTCTACAACCATGCCGATTTCGTGTTTTAGTATATGGTCAAGCCAAATACGCGTCGCCCGTCCGTTACCCTCTCTAAAAGGGTGAGCCACATTCATTTCAACGTATTTTTCAACGATTTCGTCGAATGTGCTTTGAGGCATTTTTTCGATATTTTCGAGTGCGGTACGGAGATACATAAGCGGGGCAAATCTAAAATTTCCCTTTGCTATATTCACCGTCCGTAGCTGACCTGCAAAGTCGTATATGTCAGAAAAAAGGAAGGCGTGTATTTTAGAAAGAGCGTCAAATGTTCCGGGGATAAGAGAAGAAAGAAAATTAGTTTCAAAAAGTTCAACTGCCCGTGTTTTGCTGATTCGTTCTTCTTCGCGGGCAAGCTCCGCAGGATCGGTTATTCCGAGTTTGTTTTCAAGTGCCATATTTTCTCCTTTCTCAAGTACATACATCTGTTGATATTATACCACGAAACAGTACTTTTTTCAAGCGAAAATGGCAGTATTTTAGGAATGGCACCCGTAATAGGAATCGAACCTATATCTAAGTCTTAGGAGG
>JAZRKY010000043.1:0-6420 GCA_045646585.1 Faecousia sp.
CGTAGGGGCGAGCATCGCTCGTCCGCACAAAACCGCCTCTCCATCCCGGAGAGGCGGTTTTTACTTTAGAATGTAGGGCAGGAGCAAGCCCCCGCCCTACGATTTATCCGTTACAAATGCCGCAATTTTGGCACAGCATTTTTATTTCCCTGTAATGTCCCGAATAACTTGACCTGCAATAATCAGACCTGCCGCGGCAGGTACAAAGGCAACTGACCCGGGGAGGGCATTTCTTCCCTCCGGCAGCTCCTGCCAGATAGGGTCATCGGGGGCAATCTCCGGGGCAATCGGCTCTTCCAAAGAGTAGAGCACTTTCAGCTTTTCAACGCCCCGCTTGCGGCATTCCTTGCGCATAATTCGGGCAAGGGGGCAAACACTGGTTTCAAACAAATCCCCAATGCGAAAGGCGGTGGGGTCTAACTTATTGCCTGTACCCATAGAACTGATAATAGGCACGCCCGCCTCCTTTGCCGCCTGCACAAGGGCAAGCTTTCCCGTTACCGTATCAATGGCATCCACCACATAGGTGTAGTTAGAAAAATCAAATTCCCCTTTTGTATCCGGGCCAAAAAACTGCTTGCGGGCGATTACCTGAATCTCCGGGTTAATTTCCTTTACCCGCCGGGCGGCAGCTTCCGCCTTATCCATTCCCACAGTTTCCCGGGTGGCAAGTATCTGGCGGTTAATGTTACTAAGGCTCACCTTATCGTGGTCAATAAGCTCTATAGTACCAACGCCGCTGCGCGCCAAGGCTTCTACCACATAGCCGCCCACACCGCCAAGACCAAAGACCGCCACGCGGGCGTTTTTAAGTTTCATCATCCCGTCCTGCCCCAAAAGCAGCCGGGTTCGGGAATATGCGTCCATAGTTTCCCTCCAAAAGCATTTTTATTATTATAACATACTTTTTGCCCCTTGTAAAACAGGAAAATCTTTTCTCTCATAATCTCTTTCGTTTTGTAGGGGCGATTCACGAATCGCCCGCTTACGCGATGTGGGCATCGTCCCCTACAAAAACAGATGTCATTCTGAGCGGAGGGCGTTAGCCCGGAGTCGAAGAATCTACGCACTGAAGAACTGCTGTACAAACAAGAAAATGCGAAGATCCATCGACTTTGCGCTTTCAGCGCTCCGCTCAGGATGACAGAGGGGGAAGGCTTTTTAATTTTTCCTCTTGCAATCAAGGGAAGAATTGTTATAATAATGTATAACATTAATAAAACAATAGAGGTTTTCTATGAAAACACAAGCGGAATATATTACCTCCCGGAAAAACCCCCTGCTCCAGCAGGTGCGGAAATTGCTTACCTCCCGGAAAGCCCGGCAGGAAGTGGGATTGTTTGTGGCTGACGGCACAAAGCTATTAGACGAAGCTATATGCCATTATCCCGGGTTAGATACGGTCATTCATACGGAAGATGTTGTTCTCTCTCTGCCGGAAAATGTCCGTGAGGTCATCGTTCCCGAAGATGTGATGGCATCCATCTCCCCTATGGAAGCCCCCCAGGGTGCGCTGTTCCTTTGCCGGTTTCCTGCCCCTGCTAAGTTTATCCCTGTGCCGGGTATGCTGATTCTGGACGGCATCCAGGACCCGGGCAATTTGGGAACGATTCTTCGCACTGCCGATGCCATCGATGTGCCGGTGGTGCTGCTCCCCGGCTGCGCAGACCCCTATAGCCACAAGGTGGTGAGAGCCTCTATGGGCGCAATTTTCCGCACCCCGGTGGTAGAAGCGGATTTTGAAACGGTGCAAAAGGCGTGTATTGCCCACAATATTCCCTTAGCCGTTACCGCCCTGCGCCCCGATGCTATGGACATCCGCGCGGCAGACACATCCAAAATGGCAGTGGTTATCGGCAGCGAGGGGCAAGGTGTCAGCGACACCGTTATGGCCGCCTGCGAAAAATTCTTGATTATTCCTATGAATCCCCGCTGCGAATCCTTAAATGCCGCTATTGCCGCATCCATCGTAATGTGGCAGATGAAAAACGATAAAGAGAAGGTGTAAAAATGCTACTTTACTGGATATGGTTTGCAGAGCTTCCTGATATAACCCTTTGGCAAAAACATATCCTTTTGGAGCATTTCAGCGACCCGGAGGAGCTGTACCACGCCCGCCCGGACGCCTTTTCTGTAATCGAAGATATAACCGACGATATTATAAAAGCCCTGCAAAACAAGGACCTCTCCCGGGCGCACGGTATTTTGCGCGCCTGCCAGGAGAAGAATATCCACCTGTTTGCTTTTAACGATGCCGCCTATCCCCGACGGCTGAAAAACACCAAGGATGCGCCCCTTGTGCTTTACTGCAAGGGCTTTCTTCCCGACCTTGACAATATCCCCACCATCGCCATCGTGGGCACCCGGAAAGCCACCCCCTACGGTATGAATGTATCCCGTCGAATGGGCGCGCAGATTGCCGCCTGCGGCGGTATTGTGGTTTCCGGCGGCGCTACGGGTAATGACACAATGGCGCTCTCCGGCGCCCTTACCTGCAAAAATCCTGTGATTGCGGTACTGGCCGGCGGCGTAGATGTGGTATATCCCAAATCCAACACCGCTCTCTTTTCTCAAATTGAAAAGCAGGGGTGTTTGCTCTCCCAATACCCTCCCGGAACGCCCCACTATCGCTGGAATTTTCCTGTGCGCAACCGGGTGCTCAGCGGTATCAGTAACGGCGTATTGGTTGTGGAAGCCCCGGAGAACAGCGGCGCGCTGATTACTGCCCGGTCTGCCTTGGAGCAGGGGCGGGATGTATTTGCCGTACCGGGAAATATTGATGTTCCCACCTGCGCCGGCAGCAACGCCCTTTTGCAGGATCGGGCGACCCCGGTTTTCAGCGGCTGGGACATTATGAAAGAATACGAAGCCCTCTACCCGGATAAAGTACATAAGGCAGCCGTTCCCACCGCATTTCACCAGGAAATTCCTGCGGCAAAGGTGGCAGAGCCTGCCACGCCACCGAAAAAATCTTCCCCAAAAAATAACGGAACCCATAAAATTCCCATTGACAAGGAAGAAAAATCCTCTTATAGTGGCATACGCAACGATTTATCCCAACTAAACGAGCAGGAAAAGGCGATTATCGCCTGTCTGACAGGTACACCCAAGCCTGTAGACGACATTATCGCCCAAGTTGGCATTCCATCCCAAAAGGTACTGTCAATTCTGACTATGCTGGCCATCCGGGGCTATGTGCAAAACCATCCCGGCGGCCTTGTTTCCCGAAAATAACATCAGCGGAGGAAAAAATGGCAAAAGCATCTTATCTTGTAATTGTAGAGTCCCCCTCCAAGGCAAAAACCATTGGAAAATACCTGGGACCTGACTATACCGTAAAGGCCAGTATGGGTCATTTGCGGGATCTGCCCAAAAACACGATGGGCGTGGACATTAACGGCGGTTTTATCCCCGAGTATCTGCCCCTTTCCGGCAAGGGCGACATTATTTCAGAGCTGAAGAAGCTCTCTGCGGGTGCAGAAGCTGTCTATTTGGCAACTGACCCGGACCGGGAGGGTGAAGCCATCTCCTGGCACTTAAAGGAGCTGCTGTATCTGCCCGATGAAAAGACCCGCCGGGTAACCTTTAACGAAATTACCCAAAAGGTAGTGCAGTCCTCTATTGCCCAGCCCCGGGATATTGATTACTGCCTTGTAGATGCCCAGCAGGCGCGCCGTGTGCTGGATCGGATTGTAGGTTATGAGCTTTCTCCCTTACTGTGGAAAAAAGTCCGCAGAGGTCTTAGCGCAGGTCGTGTGCAGTCGGTTGCTACCCGCTTGGTAGTAGACCGGGAAAATGAGATTCGCGCCTTTGTTCCCCAGGAATATTGGACTTTAGAGGCGGATTTACAGCACGAAAACGCCACCTTTACCGCCACCTACTACGGCTCTCCCAAAAAACGGGAGCTGAAAAGCGAAACCGAAACCCAGGCAATTATCGACGCGGTTACCGGCAAAACCTTTACGGTAGCCGATGTCAAGCGCAGTGAGAAAAAGCGCTCCGCCGCCCCTCCCTTTACCACCTCCACCCTCCAGCAGGAGGCTTCCCGAAAGCTGAATATGACCCCCAGCCGCACGATGTCCATCGCCCAGCAGCTTTATGAAGGCGTGGATGTTCCCGGCGAAGGCACTACGGGTCTTATCACCTATATGCGTACCGACTCTCTGCGGCTGAGCAACGAAGCTATGGACGAAGCCGCCGCCTTTATCTGCGCTCGGTACGGCAAAAACTACTATTACGGCAAGCACCACGTATTTAAGGGCAAATCCGGCATTCAGGATGCCCACGAAGCCATCCGCCCCACCCACGTGGAGCTGGATCCCGAAAGCATTAAAGATGCCTTGACCCGAGAGCAATATCGGCTCTACAAGCTGATTTGGAGCCGTTTTCTTGCCTCCCAGATGGCAAACGCGGTGTATGACGCCCTTTCCATTGAAACCGAATGCGCGGGGCATATTTTCCGTTCCTCCCATCAGAGCCTGAAGTTTGCAGGCTTTATGGCGCTTTACGAGGAGGGTCGGGATGATGACGAGGAAGCTCTCGGCGCTCCCCTGCCCGAATTAAAAGCCGGAGATACCGCCAACGCCAAGGCGCTGCGTCCTCTCCAGCATTTCACCCAGCCCCCGGCGCGCTTCACGGAAGCCACACTTGTCAAGGCTATGGAAGAGCAGGGCGTTGGCCGCCCCTCCACATATGCAGGTATTGTTTCCACCATCCAGGACCGGGAATATGTGCAAAAAACCGACAAAAAGCTCTACCCCACCGCCCTGGGCGAGGTGGTTACCGGGCTTATGATGGAGCATTTCCACGATATTATTGATGTGGAGTTTACCGCCGGTATGGAAGCCAAGCTTGACCAGGTGGAAGCCGGAAAGCAAAACTGGAAAGCCCTTCTTACAGATTTTTACAGCGATTTCCACAGGGAAATGACCGCCGCCGAGGAAGCCCTGCAAGGCACCCGTCTGAAAGTGCCGGATGAGGTCTCTGAGGAGATTTGCGAGGTCTGCGGACGTCAAATGGTGGTAAAGGTGGGTCGTTTTGGCAAGTTCCTTGCCTGCCCCGGCTTCCCGGAGTGCAAAAACACCAAGCCCATCGTGGAAAAAATGCCCGGTCGCTGCCCCAAGTGCGGCGATACCATTCTCAAGCGAAAGAGCAAAAAGGGCTACGCCTATTACGCCTGCCAAAAGGGCGCGGAATGCGGCTTTATGACCTGGGATGTACCCACCGCCACCGATTGCCCCATTTGCGGACAGACGATGTTCAAAAAATCCGGTAAGGGTCGTATGAAGCCATTTTGCGTGAACGAAAAGTGCGAAAACTTCCTGCCCGAGGATAAGCGGGGCTACTATAAAAAGGGCGAGGAAAAGGACAGCGAAAAGCCCGCCAAAAAGACCAAAAAAGCTGCCGGAGGAAAGAAAAAATGACCGAGATTAAAGTCATCGGCGCCGGTCTTGCCGGCTGTGAAGCCGCCTGGCAGCTTGCCCAGCGGGGTTTTTCCGTTTCTCTTTATGAAATGAAGCCCCTAAAGCATTCTCCCGCCCACCACGCAGACACCTTTGCGGAGCTTGTCTGCTCCAATTCCCTTCGTGGCGACAGATTAGAAAATGCCGTAGGACTTCTCAAGGAAGAGCTGCGCCGCTGCGGCAGTTTGATTCTTAATTGCGCGGAGGAAACCCGGGTGGAAGCCGGTGGCTGTTTGGCTGTTGACCGGCAGGGCTTTTCCGATTTGGTTACAGAAAAAATTAAAAACCACCCCAATATCACCGTCATCTCCCAGGAAGTTACCGAGGTGCCGGAGGGTCCTGTGATTATCGCAACCGGCCCCCTTACCTCTGATAAAATGAGCGAGGCCATCGGCAAGTATTTTGGAGAAAGCTATCTGCATTTTTTCGATGCCGCCGCGCCCTTGGTAACGGCAGACTCCGTTGATATGACCAAAGCCTGGTGGCAATCCCGGTATGACCGGGGTACGCCGGATTACATCAACTGTGCTATGAATAAGGAAGAGTACGATGCCTTCCTTACTGCCCTCATTTCTGCCGAGGAGGCGGAAGTTCACGGCTTTGAGGACAAAAATGTATTTGACGGCTGTATGCCTGTGGAGGTTATGGGTCGCAGAGGCTATGACACTTTGCGTTTCGGTCCTTTGAAACCTGTAGGTCTTACCGACCCCGCCACGGGAAAAGAGCCCTACGCCATTGTCCAGCTCCGACAGGACAATGCGGCAAAGAGCGTTTTCAATTTGGTTGGTTTTCAAACCCACCTGAAATTCGGTGAGCAAAAGCGGGTGTTTTCTATGATTCCCGCCCTCCAAAACGCCGAATTTGTCCGCTACGGTGTTATGCACCAAAACACCTTCCTCCAGTCTCCCCGGCTGCTGGATCGGTACTATGCTGACCGCAGAAATCCCTTAGTCGCCTT
>JAZRKY010000044.1:0-3093 GCA_045646585.1 Faecousia sp.
AGCGCCCAAATCCTGCTTATTGATAAGGGCAACGGCGTTTTGGGAATCTGCGCACAGGGCAATGATTTCCTTGTCCTCCTCCGTCAGCGGCGCAGAGCCGTCGCAGACGAACAGCACAAGGTCGGCGCTCTCCAAAGCCTGCCTTGACCGGGCGATACCCATCGCTTCAATGGTATCGCCGGTTTGGCGGATACCCGCAGTATCCACAAGGCGCAGCCGGGTTTTTCCCAGCATAACCGTTTCCTCCACCGTATCCCGGGTCGTTCCGGGAATATCCGTAACGATAACCCGGTCATAGCCTGCGATGGCGTTGAGCAGGCTGGATTTTCCCACATTGGGTCTGCCGACTATCGCAGCGGAAACACCTTGCTTCAGTATGCGACCCTGATTGTAGGTTTGCAAGAGACTGTAAAGAGCCTTGGCATCTGTCCGTAATTCATCCGCATAGGCGTCCAAATGGAAATCGTCAATATCCTCGTCGGGATAGTCCAGCACTGCGTGGAAATGGCTGCAAAGGTCGGTCAGCCGATTATAAATGGGGGAGAGCTTTTTCTGCAAAACGCCCTCAACCTGACCGGCTGCGTTGGCGGCGGCATCGGCGGTTTCCGCTTCAATCAGGTCGATTACCGCTTCCGCTTGGGTCAGGGCGAGCTGACCGTTTAAGAATGCCCGCTTTGTAAATTCGCCTCGATTGGCAGGCTTTGCCCCTGCCATATACAGCGCCTCCAAGCCTGCGGACAAAACAGCAGGGGAGCCATGACACT
Organism: Faecousia sp.; assembly: GCA_045646585.1. GTDB lineage: Bacteria > Bacillota > Clostridia > Oscillospirales > Oscillospiraceae > Faecousia. The sequence continues at coordinate 765 of JAZRKY010000044.1, forward strand.
GAATTTCCACCGTATCTTCCCCGGTATAGGTGTGGGGCGAGCGGGTATAGACCGCCATACACTGGTCGATAACCCGACCGTCCTTATCCCGCAGTGTACCCAGCATCAGCTTTCTGTTGGGCGCATCCTTCAGGGCAGTACCGTTATTTAATGTAAACACCGAGCCGGCAATATCTGCGCAGTCGTCGCCCGTCAGCCGCAAAATGCCTATTGCGCTGACGGAAAGACCTGTAGATATGGCCGCGATTGTGTAAGACATATACATTTACTCCTTGAGATTTTTCCCTATCATACCACTTCACATCAAAAAATGCAACCTATCCCTATAATTCCTGTTCCTGTGGGCATACTACAAAATGAGGTGAAAGTATGTCTAAATATACCGGGGCGTTAACAGACGAAAACATAAGCCATATTTTCCGTGATTGCGCGGATTTTATCCGCAGGGAGCTTTCCTGCGGAGACCATAAATTATATGCCTATGCCATAGACGGTCTGATAGCTTCCGCCGATGCCTCCGATTACATTCTAAAGCCCATTTCCCAGACCCTCAGAGGGGAGAATATGCAGGAAATCTATCGTCTTGCAGAAAATGGCGTAATTTATAATAGTGTAGCAAAGCCCTGTGCCGATTTAGATACGGCGGCAGCGCTCCTTGTAAACGGCTTCTGCGTTGTGCTGTTTCCCGGCGTTGGCGCAATCGGGTATGAAGTAAAAACCCCGGATAAGCGAGGAACATCTGCCCCGGAGGTGGAAAGCACGGTTAAGGGGGCAAAGGATGCCTTTGTGGAAACCATCCGTTCCAATACAAGCTATGTCCGCAGGCATCTGCGAAGCCCGGAGCTTCGGCTATATGAAACCACAGTGGGCAGCCGGACGCTTACCAATGTGGCTGTCGTGTATTTGGAGGGCGTAACAAGCCCGGAGCTGGTCAGCCGAATGAAAGAAAGGCTATGTAGCATTCAGACGGAAGGGTTGCTTTATCCGGCGGCGGTGGAGGAATATGTAACCGGCTCGCGCCCGACGGCTTTTCCCCTTTTGCAATATACAGAGCGCTCTGACAGATTTTGCCAAGGCATCTTAGAGGGCAGAGTGGGACTGTTGGTAGACGGTCTGCCCCTTGGTTATCTAGCGCCTGTAGATATTGGGCATTTTATGGAAAGCCCCGAGGATAACGGCATAGATTATATTTCCGCTTCCTGTATCCGCGTTCTTCGGTACTGCGCGCTGTTTCTCAGCCTTTTGCTGCCGGGTGTATTTGTGGCGATGGCAATTCACCATCAAGAAATGATACCCCTGCAGCTGCTGCGTTCCATCATCGAGAGCAAAGCCTTTGTGCCGTTCTCCACAGCTACGGAAATATTGGGGCTTTTGATTGCCTTTGAGCTGCTGCAGGAGTCGGGCATTCATTTACCCAGAGCCATTGGGCAATCGGTGTCCATTATTGGCGGTATTGTCATCGGTACGGCGGCGGTGGAGGCGAAAATCATTTCCCCTGCGGCGCTGATTGCCGTAAGTGTGGCAGGAATCTGCGGCTTTGTGCAGCCCAATCGGGATTTTGCAGAGGCTGTGCGCGTTTGGCGGTTTGTCATCGCCTTTTTAGGGGCGATTGCTGGCTTATTCGGGGTAACGGTGGGGTTGCTTGCGCTTGTTATTCACTTATCGGGGCTTTCCAGCCTTGGGGTTTCCTATTTGTCTCCTTATTCTAAAGTAAAAGGCATATCTCTGCTCCGCCCGCGGCTTGACAGAATGAAAAAGCGGAAATTTGGTATGCGCCACAGGAGAGGATAGAATGAAAAAAACGCTTATTTTCGCCTTTGCGATTGGATTTGTGTTGCTTGCGGATTTACTGCCCTTTGCAGGAACGGATGTGGCAAAGCTCCACCCTGTGGAGGTGCTGATTGTAAAGCGGGAAGAGGAAAAACTGTCTATCTCTACCGATAGCGGCTTTACCGGCTTTGGGCAGGATATAGAGGGCGCCTTTGCAGACCTTAAAGAAGTTGTACCGGGGAAAGTTTTGCTGGAAACGGCAAATTATGTACTGCTGACAGGGGAGTGCGCCGATGAATTAGATGCCCTTTTTGCCTATTTGCGACCGGCCTGTCAGGTATATTATATAGAGGGAACAGGAGATATGAAAAATATAGCAAAATACCTGCAAAGCCATCCGTCCGATGCCACACTGCTGACCTGCAAGCAGGGAAAGACGGAAATTCCAACAGTAATTACTCAGGGGGAGGTATATCGCATTGTCAAATAGTAAGATTACCGCAACCCAGCTGGGTATTTGGGTGATTACCGCAACCGCCGGACCTGTTTTTTATTATGG
>JAZRKY010000045.1:0-6299 GCA_045646585.1 Faecousia sp.
CCCTTTACCGTCAAGCTACCGAGCTGTTGGAGGACTCCGGCCATAACGAAATTACCATTTCCAGCCTGTCTACCTCTGATTATCGGGAGCTGCCGGAACTAACGGACAAGCTGATTCCTTACTGCGAGGCCGGAAAGGTCAATCTCTCCGTGCCCTCTCTCCGGGCGGACAATTTCTCCAAGGAGCTGACCGCCAGGTTGCAAACCCTGCGGAAAAGCAGTCTGACCTTCGCCCCGGAAGCCGGTACTCAGCGGCTGCGGGATGTCATTAACAAAAACCTTACTGAGGAAGAAATCCTTTCTTCCTGCGCCAATGCCTTCCGGGGCGGCTGGAGCAGCGTAAAGCTGTACTTTATGCTGGGTCTGCCTACGGAAACCGACGAGGATGTAAAGGGAATTGCCGAACTTGTCCATAAGATTATTCTTTGCTGGAAGGAAAACGCCACCGAACGGCGCAAGGGCTTAAGAGTCCATGTGGCAACGGCATATTTTGTCCCCAAGCCCCACACACCCTTCCAGTGGGAAATGCAAATCAGCACCGAGGAATATCTGCGCCGCTGCAAGCTGCTGAAAAGCTATTTCTATTCCAAGTCCATCGAGTATAACTACCACACCCCCGACATCAGCCGCTTGGAAGCAGTTACCGCCCGGGGCGACCGCCGTCTTGCGCCCGTACTGGAAAAAGCTGCCCAAAACGGCGCAATGCTGGACGGCTGGGATGAGTACTTTAAGTTAGACGCCTGGCTTGACGCCTTTGCATCTTGTGGCGTTGACCCGGATTATTATACTGTTCGCGGTTTCGGGGAAGAGGAGTGCCTGCCTTGGGATATGATTGATGTGGGCGTAACCAAAAAGTTCCTGCTTCGGGAACGGAAGCGGGCGTATGCCGGAGAAACCACCCCGGATTGCCGCCAGGGCTGTGCCGGCTGTGGCGCATCGGCACTGCTTCAGGAGGTGGAATGCGATGCTTAGAATTGTATTTGAGAAAACAGGTAATGCGGTTTGGATTTCCCATCTTGACCTGATGCGCCTGTTCCAGCGAGCCTTCAAGCGGGCTGGTCTGCCCCTGACCCATACCATGGGCTTTAATCCGAGACCTTCGGTGTCCATCGCTCTGCCTATGTCGGTGGGCGTTGGGAGCCGCTGTGAGCTGCTGGATTTTACACTGGATGCCGATAATATAGACATCGCAAAGCTGCCGGAGCAGATCAACGAAAAGCTCATACCGGGCGTTCGGGTGCTGGACGCCTATGAAGACGGCAGAAAGCTCAAAGACCTGAAGCTGATGGCGGCAAAGCTGACCTTCACCTATGATGGAGGTGTACCCACCGGCGCAGTCGAAAAGATGGAAAAGCTGTTTGCACTAAGTGAGATTATCGTGCCCAAAAAGGGCAAAAACGGCATCGTAGACCAAAATATTGCCCCGCTTATCCGCAAATTGGATGTTCATTTGGCAGGGGAGAGGTGCATAATAATAGATGCGGTAATCTGCTGCCAGGACCCGGCGCTGAATCCTATGCAGCTTGCGGCTGCGGTAAATCTCTATCTGCCGGAAATTTCGCCGGACGATTGCACCTGTCAGCGGATAGAGGTATATGATAATAATGAAGAAATCTTCAGGTAAGGAGCGAATTATGGTGGAAGTCAATCCCAATTACATTTTGGAGGAATGTCCCATCTGCCGTGGCGCCGGAATGGTTGTCCACGAGGGCGGCTGGAATGTGCAGGTGGAGTGCGCCGATTGCAGCGCCCACCCCGTTTATGTGGAATACGAGAACGAAGAGGAGAAAAAGGCCGCCGAGCAGAAGGTTGTAACCCTTTGGAACATCGGGAAAGTGATTAAATCCGATGTAGGCGAATAATTTTCAAAAAAATCAAAAAATAATGCTTGCATTTTCTGACAAGGTATGATAATATACTGTGGCTGTCAGGAAATGACAAGCAAAATCCGGGTGTGGCGAAGTTTGGTATCGCGCTTGAATGGGGTTCAAGAGGCCTCGAGTTCGAATCTCGACACTCGGACCAAAAAATAGGGTTCCGCTTTTGCGGAACCCTATTTTTTTGTTGTGTCGAGATTCGAAGACCTTAAATGCAACAGTCCGGTGGACTGTTGCTTGATGCCAGCTCGATGGCATCAACACCTTAATTTTTGCCTTTGGCAAAAATGCAAACGAATCTCGACACTCGGACTTCCCTCTGGAAAAATGCACCGAATCTCGACACTCGGACTTCTCCCGCCTAAAATGCACCGAATCCCGACACTCAATTTCCAATGATTACAAATGCCTGAGCTTTACAACAACACACCCTTGTGCTATATTTGAATAAGAATACAGCAAAGGAGCATAAGGTATGACCCACTACTTAAATCTCCGCCCACGCCCTTTTTCTATGATTGCCGATGGCACGAAAACCATTGAACTACGCCTTTTGGACGAAAAGAGAAAATTGATTTCCGTCGGTGATACGCTTATTTTTGCAAATACAGATGACACTGCCTGCACCATTGAGTGTAAAGTTAAAGCTCTACATACATTCGTAAATTTCACCGAATTGTACCGCAGTTTGCCGCTGGATAAATGCGGCTACCTGCCCAGGGAACTACCGACTGCCTCACCTGCGGATATGGATGAATACTACGCGCCTGAAAAGCAGAAGCAATACGGCGTTGTGGGCATTGAGCTTGAATTGACAAAACATAACGCAGATGCTGAAAGCCTGTAACCTGTAAATCGGTTATGGGCTTTTTCCGAAATTTTCCTTTTTCTGTAAGATTTTTATCTCGTTTTTCTTCTATATAAGTGAAAGGCCTTGAAAAGATGCAAGGGAGGTGATTAGGTGGAGGACAGTAACATCATCGCGCTGTACTGGAGCCGGGATGAGGCGGCAATCGAGGAATCCCACAAAAAATACGGCAGTTATTGCTATACAGTCGCTTATAACATCCTTCGCTCGGAGCAAGACAGTGAGGAATGCGTCAACGACACCTGGCATAACGCCTGGCGCGCCATTCCCCCGGAAAGACCGAATAAGCTCCAGGCCTTTTTCGGTCGTATCGCACGAAATCTTGCCCTTGACCGTTACGGCTACGCCAAAGCGCAAAAACGCAACGCAGACCTTGAAGCGGCCATCGACGAGTACTATGGCTGTATTCCAAACGGCGTGTCCATTGAGGATGAATATATCCTCAAAGCGCTTATAAACGGTTTTCTGGAGAGCATAGATTTGCGCAGCCGTACTATCTTTATGCGCCGCTACTTTTATGCCTGCAGTGTGCAGGAGATTGCCCGGAGTATGGGAATGTCTGAAACCTATGTCAGCGTTAATTTGCATCGGACGAGAACGAAATTTAAGGCTTATCTTGAGAAGGAAAGGATTACGGTATGAAAAAGGAAAACTGGTTTAGAGCCCTTAATCTGGCTGACGATAAATATATTGCCGAAGCAAACCCAGCGGGGAATGTAAAACGGTTTAACAAGAAGAAAATCACCGCGTCAATTATTGCAGCCGCCGCTTGTCTTGCGCTATTGCTTGTAAATCTATGGCTGTTTTTGCCCTTTGGCAACACCCCCCCGGATGTATCCCGCTATCGCCACAGCGACTATTACGGCATCATCCAAAAGCTGAATGTTCTGACCTGGGAAAAACCGAAATATAATAACAATTTCCAAATTGTGAAAGAGGAGCTGTCCAATCTGCTCGATTTTGGGCTAAAGGGTGGTGCAATAGGCGATGCTATGGCACCTGAATGGGACGCAGAACTGGATATAATGTCTCCCGCGCCGGGCAGCTCACCTGACGAAGGCGCTACCTACGAGGAGATAACGGACAACCAGGTAGAAGGCATTATTGAAGCGGACCGAATCAAACGCAGTGATAAGCATATCTATTACCTGGACAATCAGACCTTGCGTGTATTTTCTATTAGTGGCATTGATTCCGTAGAGCTGGGGCATATTGACCTTTACGACGGCATCAAAAATTACTACATTAGCAAGTGGGAATTTTATCTCTCCAATGACTGTAAGACCGCGACTGTAATCACCCAGTTCATAGCCGAAAATAAGCAGCTTTGCGTTTGTGTACTGGCTCTGGATGTAAGCGATCCCACCAATATCACCGAAAAGAACCGCTTAGAGATTACGGGCAGCTATATGTCCTCCCGAAAGACCGACGGAAAGATTCTTCTGCTGACGGAGTTTGTTCTCAATGCGCAGGACATTGACTTTGCCGATGAAAGCACATTCCTGCCGCAAATCAATACCGGCAGCGGTATGCAGACCATTCCCGTCAGCGACATTATCGCCCCTGAGGAACTCAACAGCACCCGATATACTGTGGTAATGCAACTGGATGAGGATTCCCTGGAGATAGAGGGAACAGCAGCCTGCCTGTCCTATTCAGACGATGTCTATGTTTCAAAAGACCATATTTTCCTGACCCGTGTCTTTGCTGATTTTAAGGAAACGGATGACCGCAGAAAGGTTCGCAACGCGATGACGGAAATTTCCTGCTTCACCTACGGCGGCAATACCATTGAAAAGAAAGGCTCCGTTACCGTTCGCGGCTATGTGAAGGATCAATGGAGTATGGACGAATATGCAGGCATTTTGCGGGTAGTAACCACCACCAATGCCACAAATATCTACGAAACCACCTACGATAACGGAAGTGTAGCGGCAGATATTTTGGTAACGGCTACCGGCAGCTCCAACGCCAGCCTTTACTGCGTGGATCTGCAGAGCTTTCAGGTAATTGCCTCTGTGGAGGATTTTGCGCCGCCCAGGGAGGAAGTGCAGTCGGTGCGCTTTGATAAAAATACAGCGTATGTCTGCACATCTATTGAGATGAGCGACCCTGTTTTCTTCTTCGACCTGTCTGATTTGAGTAACATTACCTATAAAGACACCGGCACCATTGAAGGCTTTTCCACATCCCTTGTAAATTTTGGCAACGGAAAGCTGCTTGGTATCGGCAGAGGGGATTGGAATACCTTTAAGGTGGAGCTCTACGAGGAAACGCAAAACGGTGTAATCGGCTTCTGCAAGTATGAATTACAGCGCGCGGAGTATAGCGCTGTCTACAAATCCTACTATATCGACCGGGAAAACAAGCTGATAGGGCTTGGTGTTGATATGTACGACGGATTGCAGCAGCAAAGATATATCGTCTTGTACTTTGACGGCTATAACCTTGTGGAGCTTGTAAATATTCCCCTCAACGGTCAGCCGGAGTTCCGCCGGGGCGCATATGTGGATGGCTATATGTATATGTTTGGCGAAAACGATTTTAAGGTTGAAAAGCTGTTTGATTAAGCATATCAATGTTCTGTATAGACAAAACGCCGCAGGAAATCCTGCGGCGTTTTCGTTTACTTGTTGACTGCTTTTTTAATCACAGGCACAATCGCCATCGCTACCGCACCGCCAATAAGGGCGGTTATTAGTTGGGGCCAGGAAAACATAGCCTGAAATGTGGTAATCTGCGGCGGCTTCAGGGGCAGTATATTGCATAGCAGTACGGACACCAATAAGTATAGCGCCGTAAACTTTGTTAGCGATGCAACCGCCAAAGCAATGATTCGGTTAATGATTTTTGCTTTATACAGGAAATGCAGCAGAGTTACAAAAACTGTATTTCCAACTGCAATCGCAGGTACAATATAAATTAGCTGGGGTCCGATACCCAATAGAAACGCCATAAAAGGGGACAGCAGCGCAACCGTCAAGCCGCTTGCCAGCCCGCAAGTTAGCACAGCAACCGCCAAAACCGCATTGACACAGCTGCCGGTAACAAACTGACCGCCAGCCTTTGTTAGAGCCTGTAATGTTATCAAAATGGCAATCAGCAGAGCCGTTCGTACCAGCCATAAAGTCTTGTTTTTCACAAAAATCACCTCAAATAGAGATTTTACCTAAGAAAAATACCCTTGTCAACGGAAAAAAGCCCAAAATAACAAGAAAAAATTAGAAATTCCTCTTGCATTTTCTATTTATCCGTGTTATTATATCTCGGTCTGAAAACAAGGTGAGTCCTCTGCAGTGCCGGCAACCATATCGCCGGGAAAACCACTGGCACGAACGCCTAATATTTAAGGAGGACAAAGATATGGATTTGGTAAAGACTCTGTCTAACCAGTACATGAAGGAAGAGCTGCCTGAAATGCGGGTTGGCGACACCGTTCGTGTACACGTAAAGATCAAGGAAGGCTCCCGTGAGCGTATCCAGGTATTCGAAGGCACTATCATTGCCCGCAAGTCGGAGGCCAAGCGGTCTTAGGTAGACAATACAGCTTTGCAA
>JAZRKY010000046.1:0-2190 GCA_045646585.1 Faecousia sp.
ATACGGGTGTTGACATAGTGCAGCTCAATGCCGTACTTGGCAGCCTCTTCCACAGTGTAGATAGAAGCAGCGCGCGCAAGACGAGCCTCGTCAATATCGGTAACCACCAGCAAGCTGGGACGGCGGTCGCAGTGGATGGCATAGTCAATAGCGGCAAGACCCATAGGACCAACAGAAGCCAGCAGAGCCATCTTACCGCCCTCTTTAATGCCCATTTCGTGGACGTAAGAGCCGGCCTTGGTGTGATACATCGCGTGGAAAGTGCCGATAACGCAGCTTAAGGGTTCTGCCAAAGAGCCGTAGTAATAGGTATCGGAATTGTAGGGCAGCAGGCAGTTTTCCAGCAGAGTTTCAATGGGAACATTACCGTACTGAGCGTTACCGCCGCAGAACTCGTAGGAGTAGCCGGGAGCCATCTGAGAGCCCTTGTGGAAGTGAGCAGGCTGGATAACGAACTTATCACCTACTTTATACTTATGCTTCCAGTTCTCGCCAACCTCTACAATATCACCGCAGAACTCGTGGCCTACGATGGTGGGGTTTTCGGCCACATTGTCAGGAACGCGTTTGTGCTCCTCTCCTTCGATTGCAGCCTTATAGCTGGACATACACAAACTATCGGAAACCACCCGAATGCGGACGCCGTCAGGGCCGATTTCGGGGAGCTGGACATCGTCAAGTCTTAAGTCCATTTTGCCGTGGATACGAACAGCCTTAGTATTCATAATAAAATTCCTCCTAAATTAAGAAATAGTTTTCCATATATGTCATCCTGAGCAAGGCGAAGCCGCGCCGAAGGATCTTCGCACCCATTAAGTGCGTAGATTCTTCGACTCGCTATGTCTTTAGTCAAGGTATGATTGCCACCGGCAATCATTGACATTTTGATTCGCTGCGCGGAGCACCACGCTCAGAATGACAGATTTTTACTGTTTTTCGTGTTCAATGAGCTTCCAGGTGGCTTCGATGAGGTTTGCAAACTTGGGGTCCTCCATCGCCCGGATAATAAAGCTCTGCCGGGGGGTATTGATATCCTCGCCAGAAATTTCAAACATACCGTACTGGCGGCACAGAGCGCGCAGGCGGTCAAGCTGTGCGGGGGTGTTGCGGGTAGGCATATAAGTAACTGCCTTTACGCCCTCTTCCTCTAAGCACAAAAATACATCTTCTAAGTAATCGTCCTCGAATTTCTGCGCCTTCTTGTCGCCGGTAACGGAGTCGCCCACATCGCCTAAGTACGCATAGCACAAATAGGCATCTACCTCACGGCAGAGGGCTACTACATCGGGCAGCTTCGGGCACTCATCGGTAGCGGGAATGAAAATCTGAGGCACAAATGCGCCCTTAAGAATACCCAGCAAATCATAGGCATAGAAGGGATATTCCATATCCATCATCTGCGCTTTCTGCTTTTCGGACAGGGTAAGACCCATTTGGGTGAGCTTCTGCACCATTGCTTCTCCCCTGCCCACTTCCTTCATCAGCCGCATAGCCAAAGCATACATCAAATGCCGTTCGGTAACGCCACCCTCTTCGTGCGCCATAGACAGGGGCAAAACATCCCGGTCATAGTCCATATCCAAGTTCAGCAGCTCGTTAATCTTTGCCACCATCTTGCGATTTCTTTCGTGGCGCGCCTGGCGGTAATGACGGAAAAACGCGGTAAGACGCTCGATTTTATCGTGGGGAACGGACTGGATGGTCATATAGCTGACGCCTTCCTGATCCGGGTTGTTGGTGCGACGCCCCTCCAGCCGTGTGCCGTCCATAGAAATGCGGGCTTCCATACCGATGGTAACCGGCATACCAATCAGCTTTGCCGCCTCCAAAAATTCCTCTGCGCCGGAGATGGAATCGTGGTCAATAATGCCGGCAGTGCAAAGTCCCTCCATCCGGGCGGCATAGACCGCAGCGGTGGGAGAATAGGGGGAGAAAGAATAGGTGGTATGAATGTGATTATTGATGTAGGCATCTACCATCGGGGGAAACTGGGTCTGGGGCAAAATTTTTGCCAAATTCGCAAGTCTCTCTTCTTTGGTAGGCACATTAAGCAGTTCTAAAACAGCTTGTTCAATCATAGAAAACCTCTTAGTTCAGCATAACCTGACCGCCGGTTACAGGGATAGCCTGACCAGTCTCGTACTTTTGCTCTACGCAGTACATAACCGCGCGGGCAACATCAATGGGTAG
>JAZRKY010000047.1:0-5811 GCA_045646585.1 Faecousia sp.
CTGACCGCTATCGCAGACTTTGAGGAGAAGGGCAAGACCGATCCTCTCTTTGCGGAGCTGGACCATATGTGTAAGGCAAATAACGGTCTGTGGTGTCCTGAAGCTGAAGCCTACCTGCTGGCAAACGCAAAGGCTCTGTAAGACGAGCTGAGGTGCTGCTATGAAATGTAAGAGAAATCTGCTGGCGTTCGATTTGGGCGCCAGTAACGGCCGGGCAATCCTTGGCCAGTTTGACGGCGATACCGTCAAGATGACGGAGCTGCACCGGTTTGAAAATCATTATATCGAGATGAACGGCGTATTCTATTGGGATTTGCCGTACCTCTTCGATAACCTGAAAAAGGGCTTGCAGGCATTCGCCCAGGGCGGCTATGGCGATCTCCACTCTTTCGGTATTGACACCTGGGGCGTGGACTACGGTCTTTTGGATAAGAACGGTCATTTGGTGGCAATGCCCCGGTCCTACCGTTTGGGCGTGCAGGCAGATATTGACGCGGTTAAGGAGATCATCCCTGACGATGTGTTGTATAGCCGCAGCGGCATTGATACAAACCTTACCTTCAATACCCTCTATCAGCTCTACCGCTGCAAGCGGGAGGGGGATGTAGCGCTCCAGAACGCGGAAACGATGCTTCTGATGCCCGATTTGCTGGGTTATTTTCTGACCGGCGCAATCGGCTCGGAGTACACTATCGCCACTACCACCCAGCTGTATAATCCTACCACAAAGGATTGGGATTGGGAGACTATCCGTGCCCTTGGCTTGCCGGAGAAAATCTTTACAAAGATTGATGCCACCGGCACGATCCGCGGCACACTCCGCCCGGAGCTTTGCCAGGAACTGGGTGTCAATCCTGCGTCCTTCGTGGCTGTGGGCGGACACGATACCGCATCTGCCGTGGCGGCGATTCCCGGCAGCGGCAGCTTTGCCTTCTGCTCCTCCGGTACCTGGAGCTTGTTCGGCGTGGAAACCGACAGCCCCGACCTTCGCCCGGAAGCCCAAAAGGCGGGCTTCTCCAATGAGGGTACGATTCAGGGCGGTTTCCGCCCTCTGCGCAACATCGTAGGTATGTGGATTATTCAGGAGTGCCGTCGGGATTGGATTCGTGCCGGTCATAACCTGAGCTGGAACGATGTTACCCGGCTTGCCGGGCAGGCAGAGCCCCTTCGCTCTATCATTGACACCGATGCGCCGGAGTTTTACGCCGGTGGTGATATGGAGCAGAAGATTAAGGACTACTGCGCCCGCACCAATCAGTCTGTTCCCGAGACCATCGGGCAGGTGGCGCGGTGCGTGTATGAGTCGTTGGCGCTGAAGTACCGCAACGCTCTGGAAAACTTAGAGCAGGTTAAGGGCGAGAAAATTCACTCCCTCAATATTGTGGGCGGCGGTATCCAGAACCGTATGCTCAACCAGATGGTGGCAGATGCGCTGGATAGACCTGTGGTTACCGGCCCTATCGAGGGCGCGGCTATGGGTAATCTCTTGACCCAGGCGCTGGCATTAGGAGATTTGAAAGACCTGGACGATTTGCGCCGGGTAGTGAAAAACTCCGAAGCGGTGGAAAAATGGGAGCCGAACCATAGCGATGCTTGGGAACAGGCTTATGCGAAACTGCTGACTTTACTTAAATAAGAAAATCCCCGGATGTTACCATCCGGGGATTATAATTGACAATGGACAGTTAAGGTGTCGGCAGAGCCGACAATAAAATGTAGGGGCGGTCATTGACCGTCCGTGCAGGAAAATGTTTGAATTATGCCGAGAGTAGGTGCGAAATGGTAAGTTGTACCGCCGGACGAGCGATGCTCGCCCCTACAAGAGCGCCCTGCGGTTTTTGTTGCACTGCGTATAACGCCGTAGGGCGGGGCCTTGGTCCCGCCGTTTTGGTACAGGTGTCATCTGCGGCGGGAGCAAGCCCCCGCCCTACGATGTGGCTGAAAGATTGTACCAGTAGATTGACACGGGTGTAAATGCCCTCGCAATGACAACCTAAATTATCCATTGTCCGTTGTCAATTAAAACAGCCTCCCGGGCGGGAGGCTGTTTTTCATTATTCTGTTCTGAGGGCGACGACAGGGTCTTTGCGGGCGGCGCTGCGGGAGGGAATTACGCCGGCAATCAGGGTCAGCAGCATACTGATGAAAATCAGAAGGATTGCCGTTTGTGTGGGTAGTGTTGCCCGCAGTCCCTGGATGCCGGTTAGGGCATAGGCAATCATATTGATGGGGATACACAGCCCATAGGTTACCAAAACGCCGATAAGCCCCGAAACAAAGCCGATAATCACCGTTTCTGCGGTAAACATACTGCTAACATTCCACTTGGATGCGCCGATGGCCCGCAAAATACCGATTTCCTTGGTGCGCTCCTGCACGGAAATGAGGGTGATGACGCCAATCATAATGGAAGAAACCACCAAACTCACTGCGACAAAGGCAATCAGCACATAGGTGATGGCGTTAATAATGGTGGTGATAGATGCCATCATAATGCCCACATAGTCGGTGTAGCGGATTTCAGACAGCTCCTCCACCGTGTCATTATAACTGGCGATAAAGGCCTCAATCACATCCTTATTTTCAAAGGAGGAGGCGTAAAGCATAATGGCAGAGGGATCATTGAGGTCTACATAGCCTAATTTTTGCAGGTTGCCGTCCAAGCTGTTTTCAGAAAAAACCAAAACATACTCATAATACAGGGCGCAATCGGCGGCGGTGAAGGTTTCCAAGAGTTGAGAAAGCTGGGCGGCTTTTTGCTCTTGGGGAACGGAAGATAGCTGACCCTGCACCCGGGCGGCATACATGGCCTTGTACTGCTCGGTTAGCAGCAGAATATACATTTCTTCGATTTCCTCGTCGTTCATAGCGCCGATATAGGCGGAAAGCTCGTTTTCTCCCATACCTGTTTGGGAGGCGAGCGCCTGAATGAGAATTTTCTCCATCTGCTCCCGACCGCCGGCGGAGGCAAGCTGGGAGGAGACAAAGGCATCCACTTCCGTTTGCTTGGGGATGGAGAGGATGGTTACATAGGCGTTTGCCTTGCCCTTTTCGTCCAAAAGGGCAATATATTCCCGGAAGGCGGTTTCCTTTTCGCTGTCTGTCATATTGCTGACATTTTCGGGGAAGGGAAGCCCGGAGAAAATATCCACATTGGGGGAGGAAAGCTGCGCCTGTATTACATCGGCTTTTTGGATTTCCTGCACCACCTGCTGCGTTAAGGCGTGGGTGTAGGCGATAGAGCCGCTGAGCATTGTGGCAGAGGCGTCCTCATTGGGGCGGATAATGCCGCTGACCTTCAGGGGAATGCCGTTATCGTAGAGGTATTTAAGACCGGCAGAGGTGTCCCGCAGGTCAAAATATAAGCCGCTGCCCTCATCCTTTGCATAGCAGGAGGAATTGAGGATAATGCGGAAATCCATTTGGCAGATTTCCTCATAGCTCCAGCTTTTTGCCTCGTATTCCAGCTCCGTTTTGTTCATAGCGGCATCCATAAGATCCCGGATTTCCTGCTCCGATTTAAGACCTAAGGCGTACAGCGCCATATCGTCCAGCTCGTTATTTTCGTCCAGTACCAGCACCACCTCGTTATAGGCGGTAGGCCAAGCGCCGTAGACCACATCGTACTGCTTTTTCAGCACATCGTTAACAGGCGCGCCGTCCTTGCCCGGGAGAATTTCTGACCAGGTTACAGCGCTCATACCGCCCATACTCATCATACTGCCGGCGCCGGGCAGAGAAATCATAGAGCCCAGCTCCATACCGAAAACATCCAGAAGCAAATCCTGCATAAGGGATTGGGAATCAGAATGGATGATTTCCCCGTCAATGTTTTTGGTGTAGACGAGTAAGTCTAAATTATAGCGGTAGCCAATGCCGGTGAGGGCGGCGGCAAGGTCTGCATCGCCGTTTTTAATGGCATTTTCAATGTGGGTTTTGAAGGCGGCAAGGTCGTTTTTGCTGGTTTCTACCGAGGCGAGGGCGTTGATCATATGGTAGACCATCGCCTTTTGATAGACCGCGTCTTTTTCGTGCTCGGTCATAGACTCTGCCTTGCCGATAAAGGTCTCCATAAGGGAAGAGAGGTCCATCGTTTGGGCTTCCAAGGTCAGGGGATAGGCAGACAGAGTGTCCTCCTGCACGGCGCTGATATAGGCGGTAGCGCCCTGGGAAACGGCGTAAATCAGCGCAATACCGATAATGCCGATAGAGCCGGCAAAGGAGGTCAGTATCGTTCTGCCTTTCTTGGAAAACAGGTTTTTTAAGGAAAGACCAAAGGCGGTAAAAAGGGACATAGAGGGCTTTTTTTGCGCTTTTTTGCCGGGAATTTTGCCCTTTTCCGTGGCTTTTTCCCGGTTTATATCCTCGTCTGTCAGGGGGCGGGTGTCGCTGATGACTTTGCCGTCTACCATACGGATAATCCGGGTGGAGTAGGTCTCGGCAAGGTCGGGGTTGTGGGTTACCATTACCACAAGGCGGTCCTTGGCGATTTGTTTCAGGATTTCCATAACCTGCACGCTGGTTTCGGTGTCCAATGCGCCGGTTGGCTCGTCAGCCAGCACAATATCGGGGTTATTGACGATTGCCCGGGCAATCGCAACCCGCTGCATCTGTCCGCCGGACATTTCGCTGGGCTTTTTCCGCAGCTGGTCGCCTAAGCCTACCTGCCGGAGGGCTTCCTTTGCCCGCTGGCGGCGCTCTTTTTTGGATACGCCGGAGAGGGTCAATGCCAACTCCACATTTTGCAGAACGGACTGGTGGGGGATGAGGTTGTAGCTTTGGAAAACAAAGCCAACGGAGTGGTTGCGGTAGGTATCCCAATCCCGGTTACGGTATTCCTTAGTGGAAATGCCGTTAATTTTCAAATCGCCCTCGGTGTAGCGGTCAAGACCGCCGATAATGTTGAGAAGTGTGGTTTTTCCGCAGCCGGAGGGTCCTAAAATGGACACAAATTCCGCCTTGCGGAATGCCATATCCACACCCCGCAGGGCATCCACCCGCAGCTCCCCGGCGGCGTAAACCTTTGTGATTTTTGACAGCTCTAACATAAAATTGCTCCCAACAAAAAGTAATTTTTTCCTATTATAAACGGATAGTATGAACAGCGTATAAACAAAATGTTATTTTTTAGTATAACACATTTTTTGGAAAAGAAAACAGGAAAAAAGCCTTCCCCTCCTTGTCTTTGCTGTAAGGAATGCATTTATGCATTCCTCATTTTGGAACGGATAAATCCGTTCCCTACAATGCAAAAAAAGATACCGCCCAATGGACGGTATCTTGTAATTTGTGAAGCAAATTAACGCTTGCTGAACTGGGGAGCTCTTCTTGCGCCCTTCAAGCCGTACTTCTTTCTTTCCTTCATTCTGGGGTCGCGGGTCAGGAAACCTGCAGCCTTAAGGCTAGCGCGCAGCTCAGGGTTCAGGGTCAGCAGAGCGCGGGAAATGCCGTGGCGAATAGCGCCGGCCTGGCCGGATACGCCGCCGCCTGCGACGGTAACAACTACATCGACCTTGCCAACCAGGTCTGCGGTAACCAGGGGCTGACGAACGATCAGCTTCAGGGTGTCCAGACCAAAGTACTCGTCGATGTCGCGGCCGTTAATGATGATGGAACCGGTGCCGTTCTCGTATACCCGAACACGGGCAACGGAGGACTTACGGCGACCGGTGCCGTAGTTATACTTCTTCTTGCTCTCGTACATAATCGTTTACCTCCAAATCAGTCCAGGGTCCAAAGCTCGGGCTTCTGTGCGGCGTGGGGATGCTCGCTGCCCTTGTACAGGTGCAGACGACCCATGCAGCTGCGACC
>JAZRKY010000048.1:0-2738 GCA_045646585.1 Faecousia sp.
AAGCTCATTAACGATCACGGTATCCGTGAGGACCGCCGTGTGGCGGTGGTCAATTCCGCCCTGTGTCAGGGCTGCGGTGCTTGTACCGTTACCTGTCCTTCCGGCGCGATGGACTTAAAGGGCTTCTCTAACAGACAATTACTTGCGGAGGTGGATGCAATATGTCGGTAAAAACGGAAGATTTCCGCCCTGTAATTGTGGCGTTTTGCTGCAACTGGTGCAGCTACGCAGGCGCAGACTTGGCAGGCTCCAGCCGCCTTGCCTATCCTGCGGATGTAAAAATTATCCGGGTGCCTTGCTCCTGCCAGGTAAACCCTATGTTCATTCTCCGCGCCTTTGAAAAGGGTGCTGACGGTGTTATTCTGTGCGGCTGCCACCCCGGCGACTGCCACTATTCCACCGGCAACTACTATGCCCGCCGCCGTATGACGATGCTCTTTAGTATGCTGGATTTTATCGGCGTGGAAAACGGAAGAACCCGGGTAGAGTGGGTCTCCGCCGCTGAGGGTGTCAAGTTCTCCGAAACGATGAATAGCTTTGTAGAGAAGATTCGCTCCCTTGGACCGAATGTGAGATTGGGGGACATAAGATGCAAGAACTGATTTTACGGGCAAAGGAATTGCTCCAAAAGGGTGAAGTAGCCCGAGTACTTGGCTGGCGCAAGGGCGAGCATATCTATGACCCCGAGCCTGCATTCTTTCAGAGCGAGGAAGAACTGGATAGCTTTGTTTACAATGGTTTCTGCGGCGCAAATTTAAGTAAGTTTATGATTGAGGCTTCCAAATTAGAGGGTAAAACTTTAGTCTTTTTGAAGCCCTGCGATAGCTATAGCTTCAATCAGCTCCTTGCCGAGCACCGGGTAGACCGGGAAAAGGCCTATATCATCGGTGTGGGCTGCAAGGGCAAGCTGAAAATCGAAAATATTAACGCCGATGGCATTTTGGATGTGGAAGGTGCAGGCTATCCCGATTGCAGCGAAACACTTACCGTTAAGACCTTGTATGGCGATGTGAAGGTTTCCTATAAGGATGCTATGCTGGAGCGCTGCCACGTCTGCAAGGGAAAAGACCATATGGTCTTTGACGAGCAGATTGGTGAGTCTGTGGATACACTGGATGGCGACCGCTTTGCCGAGGTGGAGAAAATCGAAAAGATGTCTCCTGAGGAGAAATTTGCCTATTTCCAGGAAGAGCTGAGTAAGTGCATCCGCTGTAATGCTTGCCGGAATGTCTGTCCTGCCTGTTCCTGCCGCAAGTGCGTGTTCGACAGCGTGAAATTTGACTCTGCCCAAAAGGCAAACGCCACCTCTTTTGAGGAAAAAATGTTCCATATCGTCCGGGCATTCCATGTGGCAGGTCGCTGCACCGATTGCGGTGAATGCAGCCGTGTATGCCCCCAGGGGATTCCGCTTCACCTGTTCAATCGTAAGTTCATTAAGGACATAAATGCTCTGTACGGCGAATATCAGGCAGGCGCAGATGTAGATGCCAAGGGCCCGCTGACGAGCTTTACCTTTGACGATGCAGAGCCCGGTATTGTGGCAGAAAGGGGTTAAGGTTATGTATAAGATTCACAAAAATGACCTTCCTCGGCTCTATGCGGCTATTGCCCAAGATAAAACCTTGTATCTGCCGGTCAAAAGCGCCGGAAAGACCAATTTTGCTGTGTGGACAGAGGATGTTCAGCCGGATATGGATACCTTAAAAACCGTCAAGTCTCCCAAGGATGCTTTCTTCCCCCAGTGTGAAAACCTCTATACCGTTACCCGGGAAGAGGGGAAGATGAAACTGAGTCCCGAGGCGCTAAAAACAGAGCCTTTTGTAGTGTTTGGCATCCGTGCCTGCGATGTGCGGGCTTTAGCTGTGCTGGATAAGGTGTTTTTATCTGACCCAATGGATACCTACTATGCCGCCCGTCGGGAACACGGCATTATCGTAAGCCTTGCCTGCAACCGCCCGGAAACTTCCTGCTTCTGCGGCACTTTTGGCATTGACTGCGCCCAGCCCGAGGGGGATGTGGCTACTTGGATTGCAGGTGATTACCTGTACTGGCAGCCCCAAAGCAAAAAGGGCGAAGCCCTTACCGCAGTTCTTTCCCACTTACTGGAAAACGGGGAAGAGGAAGGGGTAGAAGAGGTAAAGAAGAATATCCGCACCGTTTGCGACAAACTGCCCCTGAAGGATTTATCCCTCGAAAAGTGGGGTGCAGAGGCGGCAAAGAATAACTTTGATTCCCCCTTGTGGGAGCAGCTGTATAAGGGCTGCTTGGCTTGCGGCACTTGTACCTTTGTATGTCCTACCTGCCAGTGCTATGACATTAAGGACTACAATACAGGCAGTGGTGTCCAGCGTTATCGCTGCTGGGATAGCTGTATGTATTCCGATTTTACAATGATGGCTCACGGCAACAACCGTACCAGCCAAATGCAGCGATTCCGACAGCGGTTTATGCACAAGCTGGCATATTTCCCGGCAAATAACGGCGGTATGTTCTCCTGCGTGGGCTGCGGTCGCTGTGTGGATAAATGCCCCAGCCACTTAAATATCGTTAAGGTTATCAAAGCCTTTGGAAAGGAGGAAGCCTGATGCACGAATGTACTTGTAATCCCGGCTTTATGCGGGATACCCTCATTCCAATGGTGGGCATTATCACCGACATTCGGGTGGAAACCCCGGATGTAAAGACCTTTCGGGTAAACGCCCCCGGTGGCGGCAAGCTGTTTGAGCATTTGCCCGGTC
>JAZRKY010000049.1:0-6981 GCA_045646585.1 Faecousia sp.
CAGGCAATAGCTTATCGTAGGGGTACTTGCCGATTTGCTCCCCTTTTTCAAAGAGCATACCGCAGTCCTCACCGCCGGCGATGCCGATGTCTGCCTCCCGGGCTTCTCCCGGTCCGTTTACTACGCAGCCCATAACCGCCACGGTGATAGGCTTATTGCAATTTTTTAATGCCTCGTCTACCTGATTGACAAGAGAAATAAGGTCGATTCTTGTCCGTCCGCAGGTGGGACAGGAGATGATATTTACGCCCTCTTTTCGCAGTCCTGCGGCTTTTAAGATGTCTTTTGCGGCGTAGACCTCCTCCACCGGGTCGTCGGTGAGACTTACCCGAATGGTATCGCCGATGCCGTCCAGCAGCAGCGCGCCGATGCCCATAGCCGATTTCATAAGACCCATTCTTACCGGGCCGGTCTCGGTTACGCCGATGTGCAGGGGGTAATCGCACCTTTCCCTAAGCAGCCGGGCGGCTTTTACCATTGTGGGAACGGTGGAGGATTTCAGCGATACGCAAATATCCCCAAAGCCGAATTTTTCCAAAAGGGCGATATGCCGGAAGGCGCTTTCCACCAAGGCTTCCGCCGTGGGATGACCGTACTTTTGCAGCAGCTCCTTTTCTAAGCTGCCGCCGTTGACACCGATGCGGATGGGGATGTTTTTCTCCTTGCAGACCTTTACAACCGCCTCTACCCGATCCTCACCGCCAATGTTGCCGGGGTTAATGCGGATTTTGGCAGCGCCGCCCTCTGCGGCTAAAATAGCCAGCTTATAATCAAAGTGAATGTCCGCCACCAAGGGCAAGGGCGATTTTTTACAAAGCTCAGAGAAGGCTTCCGCCGATGGCTTATCGGGAACGGCAAGGCGGACAATCTGACAGCCGGCCTCTTTCAGCCTTTCAATCTGGGCAAGGCAGCCTTCTATATCCGTAGTTTTTGTGTTCAGCATCGACTGGATAGCAACAGGCGCGCCGCCACCGATGGGAACTGTACCAACGAGAATCTGTCTCGTCATTTCATTCACCCCACAAATAACTGAAATACATCCTTAAAGAGAATAATCGCCATCAGCGCCAGCAAAAGCACCATTCCAACGCCGTGAAGATAGCCCTCGTACTTGGGATTGAGCTTTTTCTTGGTGATTTTCTCATAGCCAACGGTAAGAATCAAACACAGCGCCCGACCGCCATCTAAGGCAGGAATGGGCAACAGGTTCATAATGGCTAAGTTAATACCCAGAAAGCCGCCGAAATACAAATGGTTGAGAATGGCATCCAAGGTAGTCTCAGCGCTGGCGGCAGTATCGCTCATTACGCCCACAATACCCACAGGACCCATCATATCCTGTAAGCCTGCCTGCCCGGTAAACAGCATTTGCAGGCTCAGCCGCACGGTGCGAACGATGTTAACGGTGCTGTTGCCCACAAATTCCAGCTTTTTGCCGAAAGTGGCGTCCTCAATACCAAAGGAAAAGCCGAAACGCATAGATGTGGTGCCGTCCTCGTTGGGAAATTCGTGCTTTTCCAAATAATAATTCTCAAAGGTGATTTTCTTGCCGTCCCGTTCCACCACAATATCATGGTAATCGCCGGGATTGAGGGCAAGGATGGTAGAAAAATCGGAATAAAGGTAAATTTTCTCCCCGTCCAGCTCCACGAAGCGGTCGCCTATATGCAGACCGTCCTCCCGGATGATGGTATTGCCCGCCTCTGCGCTGTCAATCACGGGAACGATAAACTGCTTTGTGGGGGCGGTTACGATGGCAAGGAGCAATACGCCTGTTACAAGATTCATAAATGCGCCGGCAAAGAGGATGCACAGCCGCTTCCACCAAGCCGCCTTTTGGAAGGAACGGGGGTTTTCCGTATCCTCGTCCTCGCCCTCCATAGCGCAGTAGCCGCCGATGGGAATACAGCGCAGAGAGTAAAGGGTCTCCCCTACCTGCTTTTTATAAATAGCAGGACCCATAAACAGCGCAAATTCATTGACCTGCACGCCGGAGAGCTTGGCAACCACAAAGTGTCCCAGCTCGTGAATGAAGATAAGAAAGCTAAAGAGTAAAATCGCAAATAAAATCGTCATAATATTCCTCGTTTAAGATAGATTGTTGCGGACACTTTGGCGGGCAAGGCGGTCTGCCTCTAAAATCTCCTCCAAAGTGGGATTTTCTATAAATGGGGTCTCCTCCACCGCTTTGCGGACAAGGCGGTAAATGTCGTAAAAGCCGATTTTGTCAGCTAAAAACAGAGCCACCGCTTCTTCGTTGGCGCCGTTCATAGCGGGGCAGGCTGTGCCGCCCTTTTGCGCGCACTCCCGCGCAAGAGACAGGCAGGGAAAAGCCTGCATATCGGGTGATGAGAAGGTCAGCGCGCCGCAGGCAGTCAAATCCAGTAAAGGCGCAGGGCTGGGCTTTCTTTCGGGATAGGTCAGTGCTAACTGGATAGGCAGGCGCATATCCGGCGCGCCAAGCTGCGCCATCACGCCGCCGTCCACAAGCTCCACGAGGGAGTGGACAATGCTTTGGCGGTGAATCAGTACATCTACTTGGCTTAAAGGCAAATCGTAGAGCCGCATCGCCTCGATGACCTCCAGGCCCTTATTCATAAGGGTAGCGCAGTCGATGGTGATTTTTGCGCCCATCTTCCAGTTGGGATGGCGCAGGGCATCGGCTTTGGTTACCGCTTTGAGTTTTTCCCTGTCCAGCTCATAAAACGGACCGCCGGAGCAGGTTAAAAGAAGTCTTTTTACCTCTTTTTTATCTCCCACGCCCATCAGGCATTGGAAAATGGCGGAATGCTCCGAGTCTACAGGGATAATTTCTGTGTGATATTTCTTTGCCTCAGCCATTACCAGCTCACCGGCGCAGACCAAGGTCTCCTTATTGGCAAGCCCGATGCGCTTTCCTGCGCGGATTGCCGCTAAGGTAGGCTTTAAGCCCACCATACCCACAACCGCCGTAATCACGCAGTCCGCCTCCGGGATGGTTGCGGCGCGGATAAGCCCCTCCTCGCCCCACAAAACCTCTATGGGCAGGTGGGAGATGGCTTTTTTCAGCGCCTTCGCCCCTTCCTCGGTTGCCATAACCGCTATTCGGGGGCGGTATTTTTCGCACTGCCCGGCCATCAGTTCTACACTTGTGCCGGCAGTTAATGCCGCCACCGGCAAGCCCAAATTGTCAACAATCTCCAAGGTCTGCCGACCGATCGAGCCGGTAGAGCCAAGAATACTTACACACTTAACCATATTAACCTACCACAGGAATAAGAAGTAAAAGGGCTTCCGCCAAGGGGGCAACCAAGGTCATCGAGTCAAAACGATCCAAAATGCCGCCGTGGCCGGGAATCAGATTGCCATAGTCCTTAATGCCGGTTTGCCGTTTGATGGCAGAAAAGCTCAAATCGCCGAAAACGCCTGCCATAGAGCCGAGTATGCCGTAAATCACGGCATAGAAGTAGTTAACCTTGCGGTCAAAGCCGAACTGCATCACAAGGCAGTAAATGAGCATACACAGCACTGTAGACAGCACGCCGCCGATAACACCCTCTACCGTTTTATTGGGGCTGACGATGGGGGCAAGCTTATGTTTGCCGAAGAACCGACCGGCAAAGTAGGCGCCGGTATCGGATGTAAATGCCAAAATAAAGGGAATGAAAATGAGGAAAATGCCATTTCCCCGGGCGAAAAGGCGCACAATGGCGGAAAGGAGGAACGGCACCACCATACCTGCCATAAAGGAAACCGCCACCTCGGTATAGGGCAGCTTGCATTTGGAAAGCAGCAGCTCCATATACATAAGGCTCGCAAAAATAAGAATACCCAAAAGAGCCAAGCCGTAAACCATAGAGAAAAAGCTCCAAAGGGGTACAAAAAAGGCAAAAACCATACTGTAAACGATCAAGCGGGTGTTTGTAACCAGACCCGTTCCCTTTGTCAGCTCATAGGCGGCAACGGCTGCCATTAAGCCAAAGAGCACCGCTGTGCAGACCTTGGGGAGAAAGAAAATAACGATAACAAGCAGCGATACCAATATGGCCGCGCCCAATATCCGTTTCATCATAGCTTTACGCACCTCCAAAACGCCGATTGCGTCCGTGATATTCACAAATAGCCCGGTCTAAGTCCTTTTCGGTAAAGTCCGGCCACAAAACATCCATAAATACAAATTCTGAATACGCGCACTGCCACAAAAGGAAATTGCTGATGCGCATTTCCCCAGAGGGGCGGATAATCAGCTCCGGGTCGGGGATATTGGCAGAATACAGGTAGCTGCCTAACTCTTCTTCTGACAGCTCCTCGGGGCTGCAGTTCCCTGCCGCCACATCCTGGGCAAAGGCCTTTGCCGCCCGGACAATTTCATCTCTGCCGCCGTAGTTGAAGCAGAAATTTACCTGCAAACGGTTGTAAACTGCGGTTTTTTCCGCCACAGTGCGGCATTTTTCCTGCAAAGGGGGGCTAAGGCGGGAAAGGTCGCCGAAAAATGTAAGGCGTACGCCGTTTTTGTCCAAATCCCGGAGGGCTTCGTCTAAGTAATTTTCCAGCAGACGCATAATGCCCGCCACTTCTTCCCCGGAGCGTTTCCAGTTCTCGGTGGAGAAGGCGTAAACCGTTAAATACTCCACACCCAAGGCGCCGCAATGCTCTGTTATGCGGCGGAAGGTCTCCGCGCCGGATTTATGCCCGGCAGAACGGGGCAACCCCCGCTTTTTTGCCCAACGGCCGTTACCGTCCATAATAATGGCAATATGCCTCGGCGCAGGTAAAGCAGTATTTTTCCTCAAAAGTGCCAAAATCCAACACTCCCCTTTTTAGACTTTGACGGGGGTGCTGTTCCCAACACCCCCGTAGTATCAGATCGCCATCAGTTCCTTTTCCTTGGCTGCCAGTGCTTCATCGACCTTTTTGACATACTTGTCCAGCATATCCTGTAGATCCTTTTCTGCTACCTTCTGGTCATCCTCGGTAATTTCGGATTTCTTCTTCAGGTTCTTTACATAGTCCATACCGTCCCGGCGGACATTACGCATAGCAACCTTTGCGTCCTCTGCGTACTTCTTGACCTGCTTGGTCAGTTCCTTACGGCGCTCCTCCGTCAGCTGGGGGAAGTTCAAACGAATCACACGGCCGTCGTTCTGGGGGTTGATGCCCAAATCGGAAATGAGAATTGCCTTCTCAATGTCCCGCAGAAGCTTGGTATCCCAAGGCTGAATCACCAGGGTACGGGCATCGGGAGAGGAAATGGTTGCCACACCGTTAAGAGGTGTCTCACTTCCATAGTACTCAACAGTAATCCGATCCAGAACCTTTGCATTGGCACGGCCAGCGCGAACAGCGCCGAAATTCTCGGCCAGCACATCCAGGGTCTTATCCATCTTTCTTGCGTATTCGCTGAAATCTACTTTCATAATTTATGCCTCCTTAACAGTTGTTCCAATCTTTTCACCGCATACAACGCGGACAATGTTTTCCGGGTCTTTGAGCGCAAAGCAAATGAGCGTTGCGTGGTTGTCCATCGCAAGGGTCATCGCCGTAGTATCGGTAGCCTTTAAGTGGCGGGCAAGAACCTCGTCGTAGGTCAGCTCGTCGAATTTGACCGCTGTGGGGTCTACTACCGGGTCGGCAGAGTAAATGCCGTCCACATTTTTTGCCATCAAAATAGCATCCGCTTCAATTTCTACGCCACGGAGCACAGCGCCGGTGTCGGTAGAGAAATAGGGATTGCCTGTTCCACAGGCAAAGATAACCACTTTACCTTCATTTAAGTACCGATCCGCCAAATCACGGGTGAAATACTCCGTAAACTTGGGCATCTCCACCGCAGACAGCACACGGGCATCTACACCTTGCTTGGAAAGTGCATCGGCAACTGCGATGGCGTTCATAGCGGTGGCCAGCATACCCATAGAGTCTGCGTGGGAACGCTGCATTTTGTCAGCCCCGTCTTTCACGCCACGCCAGTAATTACCGCCGCCAACAACGAGACCAATCTGCACCCCTAAATCGGTACATTTTTTGATAACG
Organism: Faecousia sp.; assembly: GCA_045646585.1. Lineage (GTDB taxonomy): Bacteria > Bacillota > Clostridia > Oscillospirales > Oscillospiraceae > Faecousia. The sequence continues at coordinate 6,013 of JAZRKY010000049.1, forward strand.
CCACACACGGTATGCAAAATGGCAAAGTCAATGCCGCGGCGCATATCGCCTGCCAGCGCCTCACCGCTGATTTTCAGGAGAATTCTTTTGTATTTGATTTGGGACAAGGTAATCTCCCCCTTCTTTATACTCTTAGTATTGTATAATAAGAACGGCGAATTGACAACAAAAATTTCGTGAAAAATGTAAAATGTTTTCATTTTTTTCCGTGGGAAAAGTTTTCGGCGGAAAATACTGGATTTCCAGTTGCAAAACGCGGAATAATCATTTATAATAGATTGTGATTTTTTACAAAAGAGAGGTACAAATAATGGCTGAAATGACCGAAAGCAAAAACTTCATTCACGCCTTTATTGAAGAAGATATTGCCCCCGAGGGTCGCTATGCCGGCAAAACCGTGCATACCCGCTTCCCGCCCGAGCCCAACGGGTATCTCCACATCGGCCACTGCAAGGCGCTGATTATTGATTTCGGCACTGCCGAGAAGTTCGGCGGTCTGTGCAACCTGCGTATGGACGACACCAATCCCACCAAGGAGGATGTGGAATTTGTGGAGGCCATTAAGGAGGATATTCACTGGCTGGGCTTTGACTGGGGCGATCGTTTCTACTACGGCTCCGACTATTTTGAAAAGGACTACGAGTATGCCGTTGAGCTTATCAAAAAGGGTCTTGCCTATGTCTGCGAGCTGACCCCCGACCAGGCAAAGGAAATGCGTGGCGATTTGAACACACCCGCTGTTTCTCCCTATCGGGACCGTCCCATTGAGGAGAGCCTTGACCTGTTTGCCCGGATGCGCGCGGGCGAGTTTGAGGACAACAAGTACACCCTGAGAGCCAAAATTGACCTTGCCTCCGGCAACTTCAATATGCGCGACCCGGTCATTTACCGCATCCGCCATATGCACCATCACCGTCAGGGCGACAAGTGGTGCATCTACAAGTCGGATCGTAGCCATGTCGTTCTGTG
>JAZRKY010000050.1:0-5825 GCA_045646585.1 Faecousia sp.
TGAATATGTGGATGACTACATCATCCCCTGCCTGAAGGCAGGCGCCATCTACGAAGAATACCTGCTGGGTACTTCCCATGCCCGTCCCTGCATCGCAAAGGGTCTTGCTGAAATCGCTATAAAGGAAAACGCCGATGCTATCGCTCACGGCTGTACCGGCAAGGGTAACGATCAGGTTCGTTTCGAGCTGACTATTAAGCATTTTGCTCCCAATATGCCCATTATCGCCCCCTGGCGTGAGTGGAACATCAAATCCCGCGAGGAAGAGATTGAATACGCAGAAGCCCACAATGTGCCTCTGAAAATCAACCGGGAGACCAACTACTCTAAGGATAAGAACCTGTGGCATCTGTCCCATGAGGGTCTTGATTTGGAAGATACCGGCAACGAGCCGTTGTATGAAAAGCCCGGCTTTTTGGAAATGGGCGTTTCTCCCATTGCAGCCCCCGATAAGCCTACATACATTACCCTCGATTTTGAGCAGGGCGTACCTGTAGCGCTGGATGGCGAAAAGCTGAGCGCTAAGGACATTATCCTCAAGCTCAACAAGCTGGGCGGTGAGAACGGCATCGGTCTTTTGGACATCGTGGAAAACCGCTTGGTCGGTATGAAGTGCCGTGGCGTTTATGAGACCCCCGGCGGCACCATTCTTTACAAGGCCCACAGTGTTCTGGAGAGCATTTGCCTTGACAAGCTGACACTCCACGAAAAGCAGAAGCTGTCCATCACCTTTGCCGAGCTGGTTTACAACGGTCAGTGGTTCACCCCCCTGCGGGAAGCCCTGTCTGCTTTTGTAGATAAGACCCAGGAACGGGTTACCGGCAAGGTACGGCTGAAGCTCTACAAGGGCAATATGATTAACGCCGGTGTTTGGAGTCCCTACACGCTGTATTCTGAGGAAATCGCCACCTTCGGTGAAAGCGACTACAATCAGGCAGATGCAGCCGGCTTCATTAACCTCTTCGGTCTGCCCATCCAGGTGCAGGCGATGGTAGACGGTAAGTAAGTATGGCAAAGATGTGGGCAGGCCGAACGGACGGCACAACTGAAAAAATAGCGGATGATTTCAATTCCTCTATCCGTTTTGACTGCCGGATGTACCGCCAGGATATTACAGGCAGTATGGCTCACGCGGCTATGCTGGCAGCCAAAGGAATCATTACCGGGGAAGAGGCGGACACCCTGATTGGGGGGCTTGCGGGTATTTTGCAGGATTTGGACAGCGGCGCTCTTTCTGTGGATATGGATAGCGAAGATATCCATATGTTTGTGGAGCAGGTGCTGACCCAGCGGCTGGGCGATGTAGGCAAAAAGCTGCACACAGCCCGTTCCCGGAACGACCAGGTGGCGCTGGATCTGCGGATGTACCTGCGGGATGAGATTGACGAAATCACCGCCCTTACCAAAAAGCTGATTGCAGCGATTGCTGACAAGGCGGAAGAAAATATAGACGCCATTATGCCCGGTTATACCCATTTGCAGCGGGCGCAGCCCATCACCTTCGGTCATCAGTTGATGGCTTACGCAATGATGCTCCTGCGGGATGTGGATCGATTGCAGGATGCGCGACGACGGATGAATGTATCACCCATCGGCTGCTGCGCGCTGGCTGGTACGACCTATGATACAGACCGATATTTCGAGGCGGAAAAGTTAGGGTTTGACGGTATTTGTCTGAACTCTTTAGACGGTGTATCCGACCGGGATTTCTGCGCGGAGCTTTTGAGCGCGCTGTCAATCCTTATGATGCACCTTTCCCGATTTGCTGAGGAGATTATCCTGTGGGCAAGCTGGGAGTTTAAGTTTATCGAGCTGTCGGACGCCTTTACCACCGGATCTTCCATTATGCCCCAGAAAAAGAACCCCGATATGGCGGAGCTTGTCAGGGGCAAGACCGGCAGAGTGTACGGCGATTTGATGGGTCTGCTGACCACCCTCAAGGGCTTACCGCTTGCTTATAACAAGGATATGCAGGAGGATAAGGAAAGCGTATTTGACGCCTGCGATACCGTAAAGATGTGCCTGCAGGTATTTGCCCCGATGGTAGCTTCTATGACGGCTCTTCGGGAGAATATGAAGCGGGCTGCCCAAAAGGGCTTTATCAACGCCACAGATTTGGCGGATTATCTTGTGAAAAAGGGAATGCCCTTCCGCAGCGCCTATAAAATTTCCGGGCAGATCGTTGCCGATTGTATCCGGGAGAATTTGGTGCTGGAGGAATTTCCTTTGGATAGATATAAAAGCTATACAGATTTGTTTGACACAGATTTGTATAACGAAATTGATCTGCTGACCTGCGTGGAAAAGCGGATCAGCACCGGCGGCACTTGCGTTGCCTCGGTTGAGGCGCAAATTAAGTATGTAAAAAATCATTTGCATTAAGAAAGGAAATTGGTTATGAAAAAGTATAAGAAGTTTTTGATTCCCGCGCTGGTTGTAGTGGTTATTGCGGCAGTTATTGTATGTGTCTCCTTGTTCTCCGGTCCTAAGGGCGCAACGCTGGCAGAGGTGCAGAAGGCCGGCAAGCTGGTCATCGCTACCAGCCCTGACTTCCCTCCCTTTGAGAGTTTAGAGGGCGGCAAGGTCGTTGGCATTGAAGTGGACATTTTGGAGCTGATCTGTGAAGAGCTGGGCGTTGAAATGGAAATCGTACAGATGGACTTCGACTCCGTTCTTTTGGCAATTCAGTCCGCTAAGTATAACTGCGGTATGTCCGGCATTACCGTAGACGAGGATCGTAAGAAGAATATGCTCTTTACCGACCCCTACTACAATGCAGCCCAGGTTATCGTTGTTAAGGAAGGCAGCGCAATTCAGGGCAAGGCAGACCTGACCGGTAAGACCGTTTCCGTACAGACCGGCACCACCGCTGAGTCCGGCTGTGGCAAAGCGGGTATCGCTGTAAAGGCATTCGCCGCCAACGCAGACGCAAAGGCAGCGCTGACCACCGGCAAGGTAGATGCTTGGGTCGTTGACAACCTGACCGCCATCCAGATGGTAGAAGAGGGCGACGGTCTGGTAATTTTGGATGAGAAGATGACCGAAGAACCCTACGCATTTGCGTTCGCATTTGGCTCTGAGGATCTGGTAGCAAAGATCAATGAGATTCAAAAGAAGCTGATTGACAACGGCACCGTCGCCGCTATCTTTGAAAGCTACGGCGAGACTTATGTAAAGCCCTAAAAAGGAGTATGCGGCTCCGCGTGAAAGCGCGGAGCCTGCTTGAGTTTTATAAATCTGTAAAGGATAAGGAAAATTTGCAATGAGTTGGTTTGATAAACTGGCGGAAACCTTCCTGGAAGACAACCGATATATGTGGCTGATCGAGGGCTTGGGAAATACGCTGATCATTACCCTTGGCGCTCTGCTGATCGGTGTGGTTATCGGTACGCTGATTGCCGTTACCAAGTATTTTTGCGAAGACAATGAGGATTTGCAAATCTTTAACTGGCTGTGCGATCTTTATACAACGGTAATCCGGGGCATTCCCGTTACGGTTCTTCTGCTGGTATTTTTCTATGTTATTTTTGTGTCTGTGCAGGATGGCGTGCCTGTGGCAATTATTGCCTTCGGCATTAACTCCGGCGCGTATATGGCGGAGCTGATTCGCAGCGGCATCAATGCGGTGGACAAGGGGCAGATGGAAGCGGCAAGAAGTCTGGGCCTTTCCAAAGGACAGGCAATGGCAAAAATTATCTTCCCCCAGGCAATCAAGAACATTCTGCCTGCCATCGGTAACGAATGTATCGCGCTATTGAAAGAAACCTCCGTTGCCGGCTATGTGGCGGTTGTGGATGTAACCAAGGCAGCTACCAATATACGAAATAAGACCTTTGACGCGGTGAATCCCATTTTGCTGCTGGCGCTGATTTACCTGGTAATGGTGATTATTATGACCCGGCTTTTGGTGGTGCTTGAAAGGAGGCTTCGCAAGAGTGATGGAAAATAAGGAAACAATCATCTCTGTACGGGGTCTTAAAAAGGATTTTGAAAACCTGCCCGTGCTGAAGGGTATTGATATTGATATTTATAAGGGCGATGTGGTTTGCGTGATCGGCGCTTCCGGCTCCGGCAAGTCTACATTCCTGCGGTGCCTCAATTTGCTGGAAGTTCCCAACAGCGGCAATATCTTCTTTGAAGGCGAAGACCTGACAGGCGAGGATGTGGATTTGAATCTGCACCGGCAGAAGATGGGTATGGTGTTCCAGCAGTTTAATCTGTTCCCCCATTTGACCATTTTGGACAATATGACCCTTGCGCCCACCTTAGTCAAGAAAGTTCCCAAGGAACAGGCCCAGGCTAAGGCTATGGAGCTGCTTGCCCGTGTCGGTCTGGCAGACCGGGCGGACTCTTACCCCAATCAGCTCTCCGGCGGTCAAAAGCAGAGAATTGCCATCGTCCGGGCGCTGTGTATGGAGCCGGATGTGATGCTCTTCGACGAGCCTACTTCTGCTCTCGACCCGGAAATGGTTGGCGAGGTGCTGGATGTTATGAAAGAGCTTGCTAAAGAGGGTATGACGATGGTGGTGGTTACCCACGAAATGGGCTTTGCCCGTGAGGTTTCCAACCGGGTGATGTTCCTGGATGACGGCGTAGTGGCAGAAGAGGGCACACCGGCAGAAATTTTCGGTGCGCCCAAGTGCGAGAGACTTCAGTCTTTCCTGGCAAAGGTGTTGTAATATGAAACTACAAAATAAGCATTTTTTGAAGCTGTTAGACTTAACCAGCGAAGAAATTGCAGGACTAATTGCTGATGCGGCGGCCTTTAAGGCGCAAAAAAAGGCGGGGGTTTCCCACCGCCTGCACGAGGGCAAGAACATTGTCCTGCTGTTTGAAAAGGACTCCACCCGCACCCGCTGCGCCTTTGAGGTTGCCGGCGCGGATTTGGGTATGGGTGTTACCTATTTGGGACCCAGCGGCTCTCAGATGGGCAAAAAGGAATCCATCGCCGATACCGCCCGGGTTTTGGGGCGGATGTATGACGGTATTGAGTACCGGGGCTTCGGTCAAAGCATCGTGGAGGAGCTGGCGACCTATGCCGGCGTGCCGGTTTGGAACGGACTGACCAACGAGTTCCATCCTACCCAGATATTGGCGGATTTCCTCACCATAACCGAACATTTTGGCAGCTTAAAGGGCAAAAAACTGGTTTATATGGGCGATGCCCGGTACAATATGGGCAATTCCCTGATGGTAGGCTGCGCCAAAATGGGTATGCACTTTGTGGCCTGCGCCCCGGAAAAGTATTTCCCCAATGGGGAGTTGATTGCCGCTTGTCAGGCGATTGCCAAAGAGACCGGCGCAGTACTGGAATTTATCACGGACCCCGCTAAGGCGGTAGAAAACGCCGATGTGATTTACACCGATGTGTGGGTGTCTATGGGCGAGCCGGAGAGCGTGTGGCAGGAACGGATTGCGGAGCTGTCGCCCTACCGGGTAACGATGGCGTTAATGGAAAAAGCGGGAAAACAGTGCAAATTTATGCACTGCCTGCCTGCGTTCCACGATCTCAACACCGTAATCGGCAAGGAAATCGGCGAGAAATTCGGCATTGACTGTATGGAGGTTACCAACGAGGTCTTTGAAAGCGACCGTTCCATCGTCTTTGACGAAGCGGAAAACCGTATGCACACCATTAAAGCCGTTATGGCGGCAACATTATGACATAAAAAGCCGGAGCATTAAAGCTCCGGCCTTTTCATTAGAATGTAGGGGCGGCCATTGGCCGTCCGTAAAGGTTGAGGGGTGCGCAATATTGCAGGTACCGCACGGACGAGCGATGCTCGCCCCTACGAGGAGATACGAAGTTGTCAAAAATATAGGGG
>JAZRKY010000051.1:0-4217 GCA_045646585.1 Faecousia sp.
AAAGAGGGTACTTAGAATACGAATAATGCTCGGATAGAAAGAGTTGTGTGAGTCGATAGCTACCTATTTCGCGGTTGGCAGGAAAGAATTACGCGTTTACGTGTTACGCGAGGAACATAGGGCTATGCCCGCATATGAAGACGCGCCCGTTTTACCGGGGGGTTCCTTTTTGTGATGATATGGCGGCTTATAAAACGCCTGTCATACGCAGAGCCGGGAATAGCAGCATTAAATTTGCAAAGAAATGTACAAAGATGGGGGTCCAAATGTTGTCTGTCTTTTGATAAGACCAGCAGGCAAGCAGATGGACGGGGAGCGTAACGGCATAAATGGATAGCTCCTGCTCCAGCGGCCATAGGCAGAATGCCATAGATAGGCGGATAAGAAGAAGGGTAAATGCCATAACCGGGTAGGCAAGATAAGGTCGTGAAGATGTACAAACGGGCGCGAAGGCGCAGCCGTAAAGCAGACAGGCAGTAGTGATAGGGGTTAGGAAAAGAAAGCACAAAGCACTCCAAAGGGGCTGCGTTCCCAGCAGTGCGGTTGAAAAGAAGAGAAGGTCTGTTTCTGTGGTTAGCAGAGAGCCAAAGGCGGCGTCCGCAAGGGCGTAATTTCCAATGGCAGAAAAGAGGGACAGACTGGAATGCCGGAGGATAACAATGACCGCTGCGCAAGAGCCGGCAGTTTTGAGTATGGTTTTGGTATGTATCCGCACCATAAAGAATGCTTCCTTTAGGGTAGGAAGAAATAGAATAAAGACGACCAGAAAATTTAGGGTATGGTAGCCAATGTCCAACCATATTTCATATGGCTGCCCTCTTGAGGTGATGGTGGACAATGTGAGAATATAGGGGAAAACGAAGAAAGCAAAAAGCCAGTAAGGGGTTCCAAGGGTGGTGGCGCGGGCGTCAGGCGCTTCGAGCATCATAGGAAACAGCTTTTTCATAAAATATCACACTCCTTTCCTGCTACCAATATAGCATAAGGATACGCTGTTGGCAAGAGGGGGCTATATGCTGATATTGGGAAGGGGAAATGTTAAGAAAAGGTTTGCTATTGGTTAACTTTTTGAAATTCAAAAAAATATTTGACGGCAGGGGAGAAACTGTGATAAAATGACACATATGCGGGTTTTCCTGCGGAATGTGAGGTAATTTCCTATGAAATTTAAGATTATCACCGACTCCAGCGCCAATTTGCGGAGTATCGACGCAGATGTGGCTTTCCAGTCTGTACCTCTGACCATCCGTGTGGAAGACCGAGAGTTTGTGGATGATGAAAATTTGGATTTGGCGGATATGCTGGAAACCCTGGCGACCACCAAGAGTAAATCATCCTCCTCCTGCCCCAATATTGAGGATTACTTAGCTGCTTTCGGCGACGCGGACCGTATTTTCTGCATTACCATCACCAGTAACCTCTCCGGCAGCTTCAATGCCGCCCGCCTTGCAAAAGAGGAGTACGAGAGCCGCTATCCCGACCGTAAGGTTTATGTGATTGACTCTCTGTCTGCCGGTCCTGAGCTGAAGCTGATTGCCGGTCGCATTTTGGAAATGATTAAAGAGTCTACGGTTTATGAGGAAATCTGCGCCAAGATTGCCGAGTATCAGCTGCACACCCGGCTGATGTTCTGCCTGGAATCTATGAAAAATCTCGCCAACAACGGTCGGGTCAGCCCTATTGTTGCAAAGATTGCCGGTGTTTTAGGTATTCGCGCGGTGGGCAAGGCCAGCGATGTGGGTACTTTGGAAGTACTGGATAAGGTTCGCGGCGAAAAGGGAGCGGTGGCTAAGATTTTCGAGCGGATGCAGGAAATGGGTTATCAAGGCGGCAAGGTGCTGATTGATAACTGCTGCAATCTGCCTGCGGCACAAAAGCTGCAGGAGCTGGTGCTGGCAAAATTCCCCAAGGCGCAGGTGGAGCACGATACCTGCAAGGGCTTGTGTAGCTTTTACGCCGAAAAGGGCGGCTTGATGATCGGCTTTGAGTGTAACTAAAATATTAACCGCTGCAGAAAGTTTCTGCGGCGGTCTTGATTATTGGGGCAACAGGGCGTATAATGAATGATAGTGAATATTTGCGGAAGGAAGAGCGCAGGATGATCGGTTTTGATAATGACAAATATATAAAGATACAATCTGCCCATATCCGGGATCGTATAGATACCTTTGGCGGCAAGCTCTATCTGGAATTTGGCGGTAAGCTGTACGACGACTACCACGCGTCCCGGGTATTGCCCGGATTTCAGCCGGACAGTAAGCTGCGGATGCTTTTGCAGATAAAAGAAAAGGTAGAAATCGTTATCACTATCAATACCGACGATATTGAGAAAAATAAAGTTCGGGGCGACTTGGGCATTACCTATGACCGGGATGTAATCCGACTAATTGACATATTTAAGGGCTTGGGCTTGTATGTCAGCTCTGTGGTGCTGACCCGGTATAACGATCAGCTCAGTGTCCGGGCGTTTCAGGCGCGGCTGGAAGCGATGGGCATCCGGGTTTATCATCATTATGAAATTGAAGGGTATCCGGCTAATATTTCCCATATTGTCAGCGATGAGGGCTACGGCAAAAATGATTACATTGAGACCAGCCGGGAGCTGGTGGTGATTACTGCTCCCGGTCCGGGCAGCGGAAAGCTGGCAACCTGCTTAAGCCAGCTCTATCACGAGCATAAGCGGGGCGTAAATGCAGGCTATGCCAAATTTGAGACATTTCCCATTTGGAATCTGCCGCTGAATCACCCGGTTAACTTAGCTTATGAGGCGGCTACGGCAGATTTGAACGATGTGAATATGATTGACCCCTTCCATTTGGAGGCCTATGGCACCACAACCGTTAACTATAACCGGGATGTGGAGGCGTTTCCTGTGCTGGTTACGATGTTCGAGCGGATTTTAGGGGAATGTCCCTATAAATCTCCCACAGATATGGGCGTCAATATGGCAGGGCTGAGCATTACCGATGATAATGTGTGCCGGGAGGCTTCCAAGCAGGAGATTCTGCGCCGGTATTATGATGTTCTGTGTCAGCAGAAGCAAGGCAAGGCTACCGATGGAGAAGTGCTGAAAATGGAGCTTCTGATGAAAAAGGCGGGGGTCAATGAAGGCGACCGCCGGGTGGTAGCGCCTGCTCTGCAAAAAGCGGAGGCTACCGGCAAGCCTGCGGCGGCGATGGAGCTGCGGGACGGTCGGATTATAACAGGCAAAACCTCGTCCCTGCTGGGCGCATCGGCGGCGCTGCTGCTCAATGCATTAAAGGCACTGGCAGGGATGCCGGATGAGCTGCATTTGATTGCGCCGGAGGTTATTGACCCTATTCAGCATCTGAAGGTTGACCATTTTGGCAACCGTAACCCGCGGCTGCATACCGATGAGGTGCTGATTGCCCTCTCTATTTGCGCTGCCAGCGATCCCAGAGCCGAGCAGGCGATGGAGCAGCTGCAAAAGCTGAGGGGCTGTCAGGTACATTCCTCGGTGATACTGTCCCCGGTGGATGAAAAGACCTTTAAGCGGTTAGGCGTGAATCTTACTTGCGAGCCCAGATATAAAGGATAAGCATAACGGGTGTCGGGAAACCGACACCCGTTTTGAATGCGGAATGCAGAATGTAAAATGCAGAATTATGGTGTAGGCTGCGCCGACAGATTTAGAATACACCTATGATTAAACAAAGGGGAAGAAAAGGGAAAAGAAGGTAAAAATTTTCTACAAATGCACCAAAAATATTATAAAAACTTTGGGAATTATCCTGAAAAAACAGTTGACAAACGGCGCCGTGCGTGTTAAAATGGTCAGGCGTGTGTGGGCAAAGTCTGCACATTGCACTGCGATGATGCAGGAGATTGCGTCAAAAGACGGTAACTTCTGCGGAGTATGTCCGGTCATCGGGCGGCTGAACTATCCTGTTTTGCGCTGCGTATATCGCTGCGACAGGGAAAGGTCGGCCTTGTGTCGGCCATTTTTCTTGTCTCGGAGTGATACGCACGGAGGCGTGAATAAAATGGTTCACCGTACCCAGACACCAAGAAAACTGAGTACGTTTTATCAAGGAGGAAACACAAAATGGCAAACCAGCAAATGATTCGCATCCGGCTGAAGGCTTATGATCACCACCTGATCGACGCCAGCGCAGCCAAAATCGTAGAGACCGCAAAGCGTAACGGCGCAGCCGTTTCCGGTCCTATCCCCCTGCCCACCAAGAAGGAAGTTGTTA
>JAZRKY010000052.1:0-2078 GCA_045646585.1 Faecousia sp.
GTGGACATCGGAAGTAAAAACAAGACCAGGAATGATGTGTTTCATAATAATCTCCCTTTGCATTTTTTCTGTATTATAGCACCGATTTTGGGGGATTGCAATAGAATACAGATGTGGTTTGGCTGACCGGAATCGAACCGGTACGGATTTTACTCCGAGGGATTTTAAGTCCCTTGTGTCTACCTATTCCACCATACCGGCAAATGCCACTTATTCTGGTAGGTTTTGTCCTGTTGTGGTTCCCGAAAAAATCTTCGGGCTTACGCTTTTCCTTGATTTTTTTGACCACTGCCACTCGCTCTGCTCGCTTTATCTGCCACTGGCAGCGCTCGCATCGCTCCCCATACCGGCGGCAACGCAAATAGTATCACAAATCTACTCCCGCGTCAAGACGCAAGGTGGCGATTATCCGCCATAATAGGAAGAAATTATTTCTTCTAAGGCTTCTTTCAGCTTTTCGGGTGTATGGCAAAAGTGCTTTCCGCCGGCTTTTTCCAAAACTTCCTTATCCCGGAAGCCCCAGGTTACGAGCAGGCAAGGAAGTCCGGCGTTTGCCGCCACCTGCAAATCCACCTCGCTGTTGCCCACATAAACAGCGCTGTCAATACCCAGCGCCCCCATCGCCTTTTGAAGCATGTCCGGCGCAGGCTTCCGGGGACAGCCGGGAATTTCTCCCAAGGCATACAACTCCGGTCCAAAAAACTGGGCGCACATAGGCTTTACCGCCGTATCCTGCTTGTTAGACACCACACCGATGGGATATTTCGCCTTTAAGCTATCCAAAACCGGCAAAATGCCGTCATAGGGACGGGTCAGTATCAAATTGTGGCTATCGTAATAGGGCTGATAGACCGCCAGCACCTTATCTACCGTTTCTTCGGCAGTTCCCTCGGGCAAAGCCCGCTTAATGAGGTTTCGCATACCGTTTCCCAAAAAATTGCGGATTTCCCACATTTCCCGACCGGGATAACCAAACTGAGAAAGGGAAAAATTAACGGCTGCGTGAAGGTCTCCCAAGGTATCTACAAGCGTACCGTCTAAATCAAATAAAATGCCTATTTTCATTTCTTTAACCGAATATCCTCACCCACAAAGGTAAAGGGACGGTATGCGCCACGCAAGCGGGATGCAATTTGGGGAGAATACCGCTGGGGCAGCTCGTCAGCATTTAAGTTTGTGGAAATAATGGTGGGCTTTCCGGCAAGAAGGCGGTCATTGACAAGGGAATACAGCGCCGCTGTAACGAAATTGCCGGGCAGCTCCGTACCCAAATCGTCAATAATCAAAAGGTCTGCGTTTTCAATTTCCGAAACCTCACAGCTGCTCTCCTCGGTGGGATTAAAGCGGTTTTTCTCCAATTTGGAGAAGAGTCTCCCTGCGCTTTCATAAACCACCGAATAACCTTTTTCCGTTACCTCTGTGGCAATACAGGCAGAGAGCATTGTCTTTCCCAGACCTGTGCCGCCTACAAACAAAAGGCTTCTGCTGTCAAGGTCAAAGGAAGATGCATATTTTCGGCAATAATCGTATGTCTTTTCCATAACCGCCCGGGGGCTTGCGCCGTATTTGGGGTCAATGGTATTGGGGTAATAATCCAGCCGGAAATCCCGGAAAGAGGCAGTACCGCAGGCAAGGTAAGTCAGCTGTTTTCTCTGCTCATCCCGGCAAAGGCTTTGCAAACACTGGCACATCTCTGCGCCGATATAGCCCATTCCGCCGCAAATTTCGCAAACAGGACCTTCCATTAAGTAATTTTCCGGGAAATGCGCCTGCAAAATGGCTTCCCGCTCCCTTTGCAGCGCCTGATTTTCCTGACGGACCTTTTCCATCATCGCGTGGGCATCGCCGCTTTGGGCAAAAACCGCCCGGGCAGCTTCTGCCATACTCAGCCGCAAAAGCCGGTCAATTTCCCGCAAACGGGGCTGGGCTTCATAGGCACTTTGCAGGCGCTGCTGCTGTATGGACTGGCGATCGGCGCGTAGCCCTTCCAGCCGCGCCTTTGCTCTTTGCAAAACATCTGCGCTGTATGCCATATTTTATCCCTCCCGTAAAATTCTTTGAATTGCCTCGTAGTCCTC
>JAZRKY010000053.1:0-2378 GCA_045646585.1 Faecousia sp.
TTCCCCGATGCTTTCCGGAAGGCTTTCCATCGCTGTCAGCGCAATAGTGATATGCTCAAGTTCTTGCAGCTCACCTATATTGTCGGGAAGCTTTTTCAAGTAATACATCTTAGGCAAAACTAATTGCTTCAGGTTTTTGCACTGCGTAATTTCACTTGGTATTTCTTCCAAAATGCCCTTTCCCATGGACAACCCGGTTAACGATTTTAGGTATCCGATACCAGCCAAGCTTGTCACTCTGCTCGAAGCTATAATATCACCTGCAAAGCCTGCAAGTTCTTCCTCTGTTACCGCTTCGTGGGGGACTTTCTCCATAGCTTCCGCAACGTTTCTCGCAAAATACTCGTCCTCAAAATAGCGATAGAAATTCATAACCGTGGGGTCGTATTTGTAAATGTCCTGTACCAAATCTCCATTGGCGGAGTCAACAATAGCGCCAGCCACTAAAGAGCCATTTTCATAGAAACGGATATCCTTATAGTTGCAATGCTTCGGCTCCCCGAAATAATCGTCGATTTCGTGCCTGATCGCTGCATTTTCGGGTATATCCAGTTGCGGTGCAACGACCCTCACCAACTCTTCATCGCTCAAATCCGACAGGATTGGGCTCGTTACTTCCGTCGGGCTTGTACCTTCCGTCGGGCTTGTGCTGTCAATCGTATTGTTTGGTGTTTGGCAACCCGCAAGCAAAATAATCACCGATAAAACCATAAACAAACATACCACTTTTTCCATTGCAAAGCCCTCCATTTCTATATTTTATTTCCTTTAATTACATTATCGCAACGGCAAGAAAGCATGTCAATTACAGACTGTAATCTTTAGAAGAATTTCAAAAAAAATTCCTAACGCAGTTTCTAAAGTACCGGCAAAATTTATTTGTTCGAATTTAATGATATATTGCTTATGCAATATGATATACGGCAAGCCGTATGATATATTTGCTTTCGCAAATATGATATAATATCCGTTCCTTCATATGCGAAGCATATATCATCCACCGCAGGTGGATATCATACCGAAGGTATATCACCCGTTCCGACGAGGAACGGATATCATTGAAAAAACTCCTTGAGAAATCTCAAGGAGTTTTTTCTGGAGGTACCGGCCAGATTTGAACTGGCGGATCAGAGTTTTGCAGACTCGTGCCTTACCACTTGGCTACGGTACCGTATGAAATAAGGAACGCTTTTATGCGTTCCTCATCTTTTTCTGGAGCGGGTGACGAGGCTCGAACTCGCTACCTCCACCTTGGCAAGGTGGCGCTCTACCGGATGAGCTACACCCGCATCTTGGTTCCCTAAAGGGAACCATGGTGCCTCCGGTCGGAATCGAACCAACGACACGCGGATTTTCAGTCCGCTGCTCTACCTACTGAGCTACAGAGGCATATCGAGCGGAGCTTACGCTCCACTCAGATGCTTTATGGCGACCCCGAACGGACTCGAACCGTCGACGTCCAGCGTGACAGGCTGGCGTGCTAACCGACTGCACCACAGGGCCAGATGTATGGTGGGAACAACAGGGCTCGAACCTGTGACCTCCTGCTTGTAAGGCAGATGCTCTCCCAGCTGAGCTATGCTCCCGAACCAATCGCATCAGCACATTGCCTCAGCGACGGGTTTTATTATACACATCCTATATCTGTTTGTCAAGCATTTTTTCATAGTTTTTTAGAGGAAATTTTGCCACGCAAAATCCCCTATTCTTCCGGGCTGCCACCGCTGGCCGACATACCGGCAGCATAGGCTGTAGCCCAGGCAATCTGCAGGTTAAATCCACCGGTATAGGCGTCGCAATCAATGATTTCGCCGGCGAAATAGAGCCCGGGAATCCGCTTGGATTCCATAGTCTTGGGGTCAATTTCCGACACCTTCACGCCGCCGGATGTAATGATTGCCTCCGCCACCGGCCGCTTGCCTGTAATCTCCACAGAAAATGCCTTCAAATTCTCCACCAACGCCCGGCGCTGCTGCTTGGTCAGGCTATTTGCCTGCATATCCGCCGCAATGTTGCATCTGCGCAAAATCACCGGAATCATCGACCTGGGCAGCAGATCTGTCAATGCATTTTCCATCGTCCGGTTCTTATACATCTCCAAATCACGCAGGATGCGGCTATCCAATTTGCCCTCATCCAGCGCAGGCTTCAGGTCAATAACCAGCCGGCAATTGCCCTTGATATGGGCGCTGGCGCTCAGCACCGTCGGGCCGGACACGCCAAAATGGGTGAACAGCAGCTCACCAAAATCCTTATACAGCACCTTATTCTTTTCATTCAGGAGTTTTACGCCCACATTGCGCAGGCTCAGGCCCTGCATCTGCTGGCAATCCTCCCCTAAGTCGGATCGTAGCCATGTCGTTCTGTGAGCCAAGGAG
>JAZRKY010000054.1:0-2783 GCA_045646585.1 Faecousia sp.
CGGTCTGTGGAAATTACCACATCCACATCAAACCAACGACCGAACAGGGTTGCCAGCTCCTGCTCGTGGAGCAGGTCAATAGATACATTGCTGGCCCGACCGGAATGGTGGGATGTGAGCGCATTTCGGCTCATAGAATGGGCCACAGACAATCTGCCGCCGGGCTTGGTAAGACCTGCCAGCACCGCCACAAGGCGGGCCGGGTCGGGAAAATGGGGAAAGGCGTTGTAGACCATTACGCAGTCAAACTGCCGGTCAAACACAGTCTCCTCCACATCGCCGCAAATGACCTTTACCTCGGGAAATTTTACGGCGGCAATTTTTGCCATTTCCGGGGAAATGTCAATGCCGGTAACAGAGGAAGCGCCCCGGCTCAAGTAGTCGGGAAACAGCACCCCTGTGCCGCAGGCTACATCCAAAACATCCACGCCCGGGCGAACACCGCCGCAGGTGAGAATGGTACTGATAATATCCTCGTGGCGAATCATATCCGCATCCCACCAAGGAGCGCACTTATCAAAAAATTCTGCGATTGTTTTCTTTTCCATAGAGATTTCCTCCCTGTTTTCTGCGGATAAAATACTACAAACGAACAAAATAGGCAAGAAAAGCAGCCTCAAATAAAGGCTGCTTTTCAGTTAGAATCAGCCGAAGAAAGTATCGGTATCAATCTTCTGATAACCGCCGAAGCTGGAAGGACAGGCAAAAATCTCCTCTGCCAGCTCCTGCCCGAAAAATGCCTTGGTTACTTCATTGGTCTTTGCGGTTATATCCACATCGGCAAAGAGTTCGGGATAAACGGTTTTTGCGATAAACCAAGTGTTAATCAGCGCAATTTCAAAGTTTGTATAGTAGGCGTTGTAGGCCATTTCCAAATATACTTCCCCGTTCTGCCAAGCCTTGCAGGTATCAAACATAGTGGGGTCTTCTTCGTACAGAGGCTTAATGTTCTTAACAGCGGCGGCATCCATAATGATGATATCCATCTTGTCGCCCAGTTCCACGAACTTCTCTGCCTCGATAGCACCAACACCCTGAATACCTAAGCCGCTGACCACATTCTTGATGCCGGCAATTTCGAAGGATACATAGCTTTCCGCAGTCATTAAATGATTGGTCGTACCCCAGTTGCCCAAGCCGCAAATATAAACACTGGGCTTGTCTGC
This sequence comes from Faecousia sp., assembly GCA_045646585.1. Lineage (GTDB taxonomy): Bacteria > Bacillota > Clostridia > Oscillospirales > Oscillospiraceae > Faecousia. Next base: position 1,167 of record JAZRKY010000054.1, read on the forward strand.
GTCTGCGATGCCGGCAACCTTTGCTTCGATGGCAGCTTTCTCGTCCGCTACAAACTTGTTAAGCTTGGCGGCCTTTTCTTCTTCGCCAAAAATTTTGCCCAGCAGCTCCATAGAGCCGGAGAAAACCGTATCGAATACGCCCTTGGAACCGGCCTTCAAGGTAATTACAGGAATACCCAGCTGCTCCTGCAGAGCATTTGCCTTATCTACATCCTCGTACTCCGAAATGACAATATCGGGATTGCAGGAGAGGATTTTCTCCGCTTCCGCCGCCTGCGCCATAGGACCGCCTACGCCACAGGAAGGAAGGGTATTAAATACTTCACCGTAAGCCAGAACATAGGGTCTTGCCACGCTGTCAAACATCGCAGGACGCTGGGATAGTGTGGTGTTTTCAATATCCTCCACACCGCACAGCAGCTCCACATCGCCGATGTAGCTATACATTCTCAGCGCGCCTGCGCCTACGCAGACAACTCTTTTATAGCTGCCGGGGGTAACGGTTACTTCCCGACCAATCATATCCGTAACAGTGATACCCTGGGCATCCGGTTCTTCATTGGGCCACAAAAGGAAAGCGCCGAGAGCCAAAAGTATCACAAGTGCCAGCAGCGCGGCAAACAGTTTTTTAGCATTCATTGTAGTAGCCTCCTAAGATTACAGTTTTGTTTTCTATTTGCACAATTTTGACATCCATATCAAAAATGTCTTTTATGACTTCCACTGTGAAAACTTCCTCTCCCCCGGCGTATTTTACAACACCGTCTTTCATAAAGAAGAACTTATCACCAAAGTAAAGCGCCTGGTTCAGATCGTGGAGAGAGGATAAAATGCCGATATTTTTCTCCCGCGCCAGTTTTTTGGCTTCCTTGATAATCAGCTGCTCATTGGCAATATCCAAATTGCCTGTAGGCTCGTCAAAAATCATTAGTTTTGGCTCTTGCGCCATTGCCCGGGCGATAGCAATTTTCTGCTTTTCGCCGCCGGAGAGAGCTTCTGCGCTGCGGCTGGCAAAGTCTTGCAGTTGCATATCTTCTAAGATTTTTTCCACCGCTTCATAGTCCTGACGACCGGCCTGCATACCAAAATAGGACACTCTGCCCATCAGCACAGAGTCAAACACGCTCAAATCGCCAAAATGAATGTGCTGGGGCACATAGGCGATTCGTCTTGCCCGTTCCCGACGGCTCATTTTTCGCAAATCCTCGTCGTCGAACAAAATTCTGCCGCTTTGGGGAGTATTTATGCCTAAGATATTCTTAAACAGTGTAGTCTTGCCACAGCCATTTTTACCTAAGACGATGCCAACCTCACCCTGCTCCAGCTCCAGGCTTACTCCCTGCAAAACAGGCTTTCCGAATTTGGAGTAACGAAAATGCAAATCCTCTACCCTTAGCATCAGCGCCCCCCCTTTTTAGAAAAGATAATCGCAACAAAGAAAGGTGCGCCAAGCAAAGAAGTAATGGCTCCCACCGGCAGCGCAGAGCCACTGCCCAGAGTGCGGGAAAGGGTATCTGCAAACAGCAGCAGCAAGCTTCCACTGAGGCAAGAAACAGGAATGGTAACCCGATGATCCTGACCGAAAAGCTTTTTGGTTATGTGGGGGCAAATCACACC
>JAZRKY010000055.1:0-2587 GCA_045646585.1 Faecousia sp.
GTACCTCTGCCGATTTCGTCCAAAATCAGCAGGCTTCGGGAGGTGGCGTATTTCAAAATGGAAGCCACCTCTGCCATTTCCACCATAAAGGTAGACTGACCCGAGGCAAGATCATCGCTGGCGCCGATGCGGGTGAAAATCCGATCCACAATGCCAATGCGGGCGCTGCGGGCGGGAACGAAAGAGCCCATTTGCGCCATCAGCACAATCAGCGCCACTTGGCGCATATAGGTGGATTTACCTGCCATATTGGGACCTGTGATAATGGAAACCCGGTTATCCTGCTCGCCTAAGCGGGTATCGTTGGGAACGAAGAGGGAGTCGCTGAGTACCCGTTCCACTACAGGATGGCGACCGTCGGTGATGGAGATAATGCCGTCATCGGTCATTTCCGGGCGGCAGTAGCCGTTTTTGGCGGCAACCAGCGCTAAAGAGCAGAGCACATCTGCCTGGGCAACAGCAGCGGCGGTGATTTGAATGCGGCTTGCCTGCTTGGCAAGAAATTCCCGAAGCTGGGTAAAGAGCTGATACTCCAGCGCAATCAGCTGATCCTTGGCAGAGAGCACCTGCTGCTCTAATTCTTTTAGCTCTTGGGTGATATAACGCTCGCAGTTGGTAAGGGTCTGCTTGCGGATATAATTGCCGGGAACCTGGTCGATAAAGGACTTGGAAACCTCAATATAATAGCCAAATACCCGGTTATAACCTACCTTTAAGGTGCGAATACCGGTTTTTTCCTTTTCAGAAAGCTCGATGGCAGCCATTGTGCTGGTGCCGCCGTTTAAGATGTCAGTCAGGCGGTCAACCTCCGGGTTTGCGCCGGGGCGGATCAGTCCGCCTTCCCGAATGGTAAGGGGAGGCTCGTCTACGAGGGTGTTTTCGATGATGTCTGCGCAGTCCTGTAAAATGTCAATGTCCTGACATAGCTGCTGCAAAAGGGGTGATTGCATAACGGAAAGGGTTGCGTGGATTTGGGGCAGCGCCCGCAGACCCCGGGCAAGGCCTAACATTTCCCGGGCGTTGACAGAGCCGGTAACCACCCGGCCGGTAATTCTTTCCAAATCGGAAATATCCCGCAGGGCTTCCGTTAATTCCCCCCGCTGCCAAACGGCATTCACGAGTTCTTCTACAGCGTCCTGCCGGTGCAAAATGGCGGCTTCGTCCAAAAGGGGCTTTTCCAGCCAGGTGCGCAGCAATCGGCTGCCCATAGCGGTGCGGGTTTTGTCCAGCACCCAAAGGAGCGTGCCTTTTTTCTCCTTGGAGCGCATCGTTTCACACAGCTCCAGATTTCGCCGGGCATCCATATCCAGCTCCATAAACTGCCCGGTGGTGTAATATTGCAAATCCCGGATATGCGCCAAAGGATTTTTCTGCACGAATTTTAGGGTGCTTAGCAGTACTCCGGCGGCAATAATGGCCTCCGGCAGCCCGGAAAGACCTAAAGATGCCAGGTCTTTTCCAAAATGCTGCTCCAAAAGGTCTCCGTTGGATACAAAATCCGGGGCGGTGTCGCCCCCTTCGTTTACACAGCAGCTCAGACGGCGAAGCAGGGCATCGCTGATAATAGGGTCGGCGGCTGTAGGTCCGCTGCGGATGACTTCTGCCGGGGAGAAACGACCAAGCTCAGATGCGGCGGCAGGGGCGTCGGCGCACACGGTTACGAAGAAAGCGCCGGTGGAAACATCGCAGAAAGCCAGACCGTACCGCTGCTCAGAGCCGTACAGGCAGCCCATATAATTGTTCCGGCTTTCATCCAGCATACAGCTTTCTGTAACAGTGCCGGGGGTGATGATGCGGCTGATGTCTCGCTCCACGATGCCTTTGGCTTGGGCGGGGTCTTCCATCTGCTCACAGATGGCAACCTTGTAGCCCTTGGCAACCAAACGGGCAATATAAGCGTCTACAGAGTGATAGGGAACGCCGCACATAGGGGTCTGCTCTTCCTTGGGTTTGCCCCTGTCCCGGGTGGTGAGGGTCAAGTCCAGTTCTTTTGCGGCAAGGCGGGCATCCTCGTCAAACATTTCATAAAAATCACCAAGACGGAAGAGCAGAATACTATCCTTATTTTGCTCCTTAATCTGGTAATATTGGCGCTTCATAGGGGTCATTTCCGGATTTTTTGCGGACATAATCATCCATCCTTTTTCTGTATTCCTGTAAGACTCCAGGTGCCGGAGTCGGTAATCGTCAGTTCTGCAAAGCTGCCGATAAGGCTGTCCTCTCCGGGGAAACGGACAAGCCGACCACCCTCGGTGCGGGCTGTGAGAAGCTCTTTGTTCTTGCCGTCCACTAAGCAGCGGAAGGTTTTGCCAACATAGCTGCGGTGGATTTCTTCAGAAATGGTGTTTTGCAGGGCGCATAGCTTATCAAAACGGCGGTTTTTCTCCTCCTTGGGGGTGGGATCGTCCATTTTTGCGGCGGGTGTGCCGATGCGGGGGGAGAAAATAAAAGTAAACAGGGAATCGTAACGGACTTTCTCAATGAGAGATAAGGTCTCTTCAAATTCTTCCTCTGTTTCTCCGGGGAAGCCTACGATTACATCGGAGGTCAGTACCAAGTCGGGCATCACAGATTTTGCGTATTCCAC
>JAZRKY010000056.1:0-5892 GCA_045646585.1 Faecousia sp.
TTTGCAACTCCTTGGCCCACAGAACGACATGGCTACGATCCGACTTCATACGTCCGTAGTGGGTGTAGTGAATATCACGAACATCCAAAGATGCACGCTCACGGCTCAGACCGCCGGGGCCCAATGCGGACAGACGGCGCTTGTGGGTCAGCTCAGCCAAGGGGTTGTTCTGATCCATAAACTGAGACAAAGGTGAAGAGCCGAAGAACTCCTTGATTACTGCGGTAACAGGACGGATATTGATTAAGCTCTGGGGCGTAACCGCATCCAAATCCTGAACAGTCATACGCTCACGAATGACACGATCCAAACGGCTGAAGCCGATACGGAACTGGTTCTGCAGCAGCTCACCAACGCAGCGCAGACGACGGTTGCCCAAATGGTCAATGTCATCGGATGTACCGATACCCATCGCAACACAGTTAAGGTAGTTGATGGATGCCATAATATCGTCGCGAATAATGTGCTTGGGAATCAAGTCGTCAATGGGCTCAGCAATCGCCTCTGCCCAATCGGTAGGATTGGATTCCAGCATTTCCTTCAGAACGACAAAACGCACCTTTTCCTTAACGCCATAGGTTTTGGGATCAAAATCCACAAAGCCGGCCATATCGACCATACCGTTAGACAGCAGCTTAACGTGCTGGTCGCCGACCTTAACAACGGCTTCATTGACACCCTTGGCGCTGAACTCACGGGCATCCGCGCGACTGACGATTTCGCCTGCCATTGCCAGGATCTCGCCTGTCATAGGATCCACAATAGGCTCTACCAGCTCCTGACCGGACAAACGGGTGGCAATATCCATCTTTTTGTTGAACTTATAGCGGCCAACAGAGCTTACATCATAGCGATGGGCATCAAACAGCAGACCTTCCAAGTGGGCAGCAGCGGTCTCCACCGTGGGAGGCTCACCGGGACGCAGCTTGCGGTAGATTTCCAGCAAGCTCTCTTCCCGCGTCTTGCAGGTATCCTTCTCGATGGTAGCCAAAATGCGGGGGTCAGCGCCGAACATCTCCTTGATCTTTTCATCGGTATCTACACCGAGAGCGCGGATCAGGCAGGTAATGGGCAGCTTGCGGTTCTTATCAATGCGTACCCAGAACACATCGGACAGGTCAGTCTCATACTCAAGCCAAGCGCCGCGGTAAGGAATTACCGTAGCATTGTAGGTATGCTGGTCAGCCTTATCCACCTCGTGTCCGTAGTACATACCGGGACTACGGACAATCTGGGATACAATGACACGCTCAGCACCGTTAATAACAAAGGTGCCGCCATTGGTCATAATGGGGAAATCGCCCATAAAGATTTCCTGCTCTTTGATTTCGTCGGTCTCCGTATTGCGCAGACGAACGCGAACCTTCACAGGACGGGCATAGGTAGCATCCCGCTCCTTGCACTCCTCGATAGTATACTTAGGCTTGTCCTCCATGGAATAATCCAGGAAGCTCAGCTCCAGCTTACCGGAGGCATCGGTAATGACACCAACATCCTTAAAGACCTCCCGAAGTCCCTCATCCAGGAACCACTGGTAAGAGTCCTTCTGAATCTTCAGCATATTGGGCATCTGCAGAATTTCCTCGTACTTTGCGTAGCTCTTACGCATGGTCTTGCCAAACATTTGGTCTTTGACCATTGCCATAGGATCATCACAGCCTTTCTTTCGGCTTTCGCCGGAATCTTACTTTGATACGCGTGGGTAGGTTGTTGCTTTTTTATTCCACGGTCTTGACAGATTATTGCATTCGTGGTAACATACGAGCACAAAGGGGTTTATGCCGAGAGGGCATACTCCCACAATATTCTGTTCGATTTTACCACAACTCCCTACTATTGTCAATAGGGAGTTTTCTTTTTTTGCCTTTTATTTTTCCGCAGTGTACAGGAGGCGCACAAAAATTCTTGACTCAGATACCATTGTATGTATAATATAAAAAGGAGGATATGCTTCTTGCCCGCTATATGAATAGGAGTAATGTGCATGATAAATAGAAGATATTTAGGCCTTGTGTTAATTTTTTTTGCGATTTTACTGGGGATTTTTCAATTGTATGGGGCTGCCGTGGCTTTCCCTACACCGCAGAAAAGATAGATTATCAAATGCATGGCATCTGGGTCAAGCCTAATGGCACTGCGGAAAAAGAGGTGGAGTTTTCAGTCAAAGGCCGTGTTCTAAAAACCAGAGATGACACCTATCTTGATGTGGATTTTGTCCTACCTGAAGATTTTCCGGTTCGACTGGAAGGGTATAACTACGACAATGGATACAAGGACGTTTTCAATGTAATAGATATCGATCAATTTCCCGGTTATCCCTACTATTGGGGTCCTTTGATGTTTGTCTATAGTAACGAAAAGAATTCCCCGGTGAGTCTGAACATAGCTTTCAGTACGGATATGGGCTATTTTATCCTTATGTTTGAGGATGACCCCGAGCGTTGTCTGGTTGCATCCACCGATCCGGAAACGGACCCCCAGGAAATACTGTCTTACTTTGATAAATTCATCCAGCGCCACAGCTACAAACCATAATTCTATACCACGGGGAGTACGCCTTCCCGTGGCTTTTATTTTTCTCGATAAACAGAATACTTTTAGGCATTTTCAGGAAATATAGTAGGTAACACTATTCCCCCAGACCGCTCAGCATTGCCAAAGTTTCTGTCAATGGTATCATAGATTTTACCGCCGCCCATTTTGGGCGGCGGCTCTTTTTATAGTTCAGAATAACCATAGCTGTTGACAACAGCATCGATCTTTTGTCCTGCCTTGCAGTAAGGACAGCTCTGATACTCATAGCTTGCATAATCAGGCAAATCCTCAACGCTGTACACAGAGCGAACAGGATATCCGAGTATCTCGTCTACTGCACGATAAATTGCAGCAACGCCTGCAATATGACCGCCGTAATACTGGATTGCCTCAATCGCCCGCTTTGCCGTATAACCGGTAGTTACGGAAGCCATTAGGATAAGTACGTGCTTGTTGCGTATCATAGACTGAATATTATCCCGGAAAATAATACTGGAGGATGTGCTGAATTCAGGCTCAATCACATAGATAGTCTGATGTTGGTTAATGGTGCAGAAACCGGTTTTTGTCAGTTCTTCACCAACAAAGGTTCCCAACACCGCAGTACCGTCCAAACAAAGGATTGTATCCACCGGCGTATTATTAATGAAGTTGGAAACCAGCGCTCTTGCGCTCTCCTTCGCTTCACTAAGCCGTGTCTTTTGGTATGTAATATCAATATAGTAGTTAATATGGCTGTGGCTGGTTGCAAAATGTCCCGTTGCAACACGAAGAGGAACTGCACCGCGGCGAATTGGCCACTCTTTAATATTGATCATTTACAAAACCTCCTAAATGAAAAAGCGTTTTAACAGCCCGGATACAGCGTTTTACCGGGCAGAAAAAACGCTTTTTTCTATCATAACGCAGCTACCGCCTTCTTGTCAAGAATTTTCTTCCTGCTTGGCAAGCAAGGCTTCTTCAAAAGATACAAATTGCTGCGCAATTACCTTGCACATCTTACGCCCCCGAATCAATCCGTGTACTTCTTCAAATGTAAACCATTTTGCATCCACCGTTTCACCGGGCTGTAACACAATTTCCTCAATCGGCGTACTTCTTTTCAGGCAGTAATGGTCAAAATGGAGTCTGCGGCGGGTGGTAGACCCGAGAAGCATAAATTCATTTTCTTCTGCACGGATTCCTGTTTCCTCAAAGACCTCACGGACGATTGCCTGCAAGGAGTCCTCCCCTGCTCTGACTGCACCTCCGGTATTCTCCCAGGTGCCACCAAAGGATTTTGCAGGATCTCGCTTTGTTAAAAGCAACCTGCCCTTTCCGTCGTAGATCCATACGCAAACAACAAGTCCGTATTCTCCAAAGCGCCAGGTCGCGCCCCGTCGGTGCACCCGGCCGGTCTTTTTTCTGTTTTTATCGTAGACATCATTTAGTTCTGACATAGTCGGGTACTCCTTTCTTTCTTAGTCTAAACCTTCTCCGGCATCCTTATAGTTACTTTCCAAAGGCGTTTTAATATCTGCTTCGTTCTGGTATCTGCCAACAACATTGGATGCCAATTCTACAGGAAGCAGCGTTCCCGCACCCGCAACGCAGCCACCGGGGCAGGCCATACCTTCCAATAGATAGCCATTATACTTTCCAGCTTTTGCCAAGGTCATAAGTTTCCTGCATTCCCGCAAGCCCTCAGCCCGTGCGGTTTTTACCTCCATATCGGGATTATTTTCTAAAATCTGCTTGCTAACCGCACCTGCAACGCCACCTGATACCGCAAAACCGCGACCTGCAGCAGAGCCTTCATTCAGGTCAAACATAGGCTCAATGGTCTCAAAATTGATTTCCTTCGCCTCAAACATACCCTGCAGCTCTTCAAAGGTCAGCACAAAATCTACATCGGAGCGAATATCCGCGCGGATGGCTTCCAGCTTTTTAGCAGCACAGGGACCCACAAAAACAACCTTGCACCCGGGGTATTTTTTCTTCATCAGCCGAGCTGTGTAAACCATAGGCGTCAGAGTCATAGAAATCTTCCCGGTTTCGCTGGGATAGAGCTTATTAATCATCGAGTGCCAAGCAGGGCAGCAGGATGTTGCCATATAGTTCTGCTGTGCAGGCACTTTCTCAACAAAGTCCTTGGCTTCCTCAATGGTACACAAATCCGCGCCTACTGCAACCTCAACAATTCTTGCAAAACCAAGCTGCTTCATTGCCGCGATAAACTTACCGGGTGTGGAATGCTTGCCAAACTGCCCAATAAAGGCAGGGGCAACAATGGCAACCACCTTATCGCCCTTAATAATAGATTGAATTACCTGAAAAATCTGACCCTTGTCCACAATCGCGCCAAAGGGGCAGGAAACAAGGCACTGACCGCAGGCAACGCATTTATCTTGATTGATGACGGCACGACCATCCTCATCAGATACAATGGCGTCCATACCGCAAGCCGCCTGACAGGGGCGCTCCATATGGATTATCGCGTGATAAGGACAAGCCTTTGCGCACTTGCCGCATTTGATACATTTTTCGGGGTCAATATAGCTTTTTCCGTTTACAAAGGAAATGGCATCCTTGGGACAAACCTTTTGGCAGGAAGCCGCCAGGCAGTTCTGACAGGACTCCGTTACCCGATAATGATTTGTAGGGCAGGCGTGGCAGGCATAGGGTATGATATTGATAAGGGGTGGCTCATAATACTGCTCCGCAACGGCAGCCGCATTCATACCCTCTGTCATCAAATGGCGGGTTTGAATGGGACGGATATTCAGACCCATCGCCAAACGGACGCGCTCACTGGCAATGGCTCTCTCCAAAAACACAGACTCTCGGTGCAAAGGGCGGTCGCCGGGAACAATAATATAAGGAAGGTCATCTACACCCTCGTAGCCCCGACCGGAATAGGCCATCCGGGCTACTTCCGTAAATACATTTTTCCGAATATCCGTGATGAGTGATGGTATACCGCGCATAAAAACCTCCATAGGTGTTAAAACAAAATATATTAACACTAAGTATAACATTTCAGCAAAAATAGTCAAGTAACTTTCTTTTCCATTCTCCGTATGCTAAAAATTCTGTTATTTTCCCCTCTTGAAAGTTCTGTAATTTTGTGATAGAATTCCTCTGACCACATATTTGACCATAACCAGCAATTTATCTTAACTTCATATCCGGGTGTGGCCCAGTTGGTAGGGCGCCTGGTTTGGGAGCTTGGACACAAAACGCAGTTGCACCTCACAAAGGTGCAAACTTTTTTATTTTCTCTTAAAATTCCGCCCTTTCCCCTCTTGAAAGTTTCGTGATTCTGTGATAGAATTCCTCTGACCACATATTTGACCATAATCAAATAAAATTTCCGGG